>NZ_BAAHXE010000019.1:0-39443 GCF_054657095.1 Hydrogenophilus islandicus
CCCACAAACCAAACCAAACACCAACACACGAAACACCGCAAACACCGCACACAAGACGCGCACCCCAAAACAGGGGGCGCTCCCTTGCACACGGGCCATCACCACCTCCACACACACCCAACACCCAAAAAAACCAGCAAGGCAAGCAGAGCAACGGGGCTCAAGCGAGTTCTTGTATAATTCCCTGTTCTTGATCCATTTTTCGTACACAAGGGGGCGTTGTGCACTATCTTTCGACGCGTGGACAGGCACCACAACGGCAATTCCGTGAGATTTTGCTCGAGGGCTTGGCGAGTGACGGGGGGCTCTATGTTCCCGAGCACTATCCGCAGTTCTCTAGTCTGAAACTGCGCGAGCTTTCCCGACTCCCCTATGCAGAGCTCGCCTTTACGATTCTCACCTCTTTTGCCCCTGAAATTCCTGCCGGTGACCTTGCGCAACTCCTCTTGGATACCTACCATGCCGGCCGTTACCCCTATGCACGGCAGCGCATCCAGGCGTCGCGCGTCGCGCCGCTCACGTGGCTTGAGGAGGGGCGGCTGGGACTTCTCGAGCTCTCCAACGGCCCGACGCTTGCCTTCAAAGATATGGCGATGCAGCTCCTGGGAGCTCTTTTCCAGTACGTTTTGGAAAAAGAGGGGAGTTATCTCAACATTCTGGGCGCCACTTCAGGGGACACCGGTTCAGCTGCCGAACACGCAATGCGTGGTCGCGACCGCATTCGCGTCTTTATGCTCTCACCTGCTGGGCGAATGAGTCCGTTCCAACGGGCCCAGATGTATAGCTTGAACGACGAGAACATTCACAATTTGGCTGTCCGCGGTTCTTTTGACGACGCACAGGACATTGTCAAGGCACTGGGGGCCGATCAGACCTTCAAAGAGACCTACCGCCTGGGGGCCGTTAACTCGATCAACTGGGCGAGAATCGCCGCGCAGGTCGTCTACTACTTCGCTGGGTATTTTCAAGCGGTCGAGCGCGTCGGTGATCCGGTGAGTTTCGCCGTCCCGAGTGGCAATTTTGGCAATATTCTGGCCGGCCATATCGCGCGGATGATGGGGCTTCCTATCGCGGAGCTGATTCTCGCGACCAACGAAAACAACGTACTCGACGAATTTTTCCGCACCGGCATCTACCGTCCGCGCCGTTCCAGCGAGACCTTCGTGACCTCCAGCCCGTCGATGGATATTTCGAAAGCATCCAATTTCGAACGCTTCGTCTTCGACCTGGTGGAGCGCGACGCGGCGGTGGTGAGAAAGCTCTGGCAGGAGCTTGCCGAGACGGGCGCGTTTGATCTCAAGAAGACACCTTACTGGCAGACGATGGGGCGTTTCGGTTTCGTCTCGGGGGCGAACACCCACGCGGGGCGCCTGGCGACAATTCGCGAGACGTGGCAGCGGTATCGCATCTTAATTGATCCCCACACTGCCGACGGGGTTAGTGTCGCGCAACGCGTTGCGGACCCCCGTTTCCCTGTGGTGGTTCTGGAGACGGCGCAACCGGCGAAATTTGCCGAGACGATCGTGGAAGCGGTCGGATTTGCGCCGCCGCGCCCCGCGCCATTTGTCGGGATCGAAGAGGCGCCGCAGCGCGTGGTCGAGCTGCCTGCCGACGTGGACGCGGTGCGCCGCTATGTTGAAGCGCACGCGCTGCATCGGTAGGTCAAATCTCGACGTGGCGTAGCGAAAAATCGATCGCGCGCACGTCTTTGGTGAGGCGGCCGATCGAGATGCGGTGAACACCGGTTTGGGCGATTTGGCGGACGCGCTCGAGATCCACACCCCCCGACGCTTCGAGTTGGGCGCGATTCCCGGTGATGCGTACCGCCTCGCTCATCTCCTCAAGACTCATGTTGTCAAGCAGAATCATCGTCGCGCCACAACGCAACGCCTCTTCAAGCTGCGTCAGATTCTCCACCTCGATCTGAATGAAGACGTTCGACGGGGCAATGCGGCGCGCCGCTTCGAGCGCCTGGGCGATTCCTCCTGCGGCGATGATATGGTTCTCTTTGATGAGGATGCCGTCGTAGAGTCCGATGCGGTGGTTGGTTCCGCCGCCCACCCGCACGGCATATTTCTGCGCGAGCCGTAGCCCAGGGATCGTTTTACGGGTGTCGACGATCTGCGCTTGGGTCCCTTCGACCGCGCGGCAGTAGTGGCGCACTTGGGTGGCGACACCGGAGAGGAGCTGCAGGAAATTGAGCGCCGTCCGCTCAGCGGTCAGCAGCGTACGAGCGCGCGATTCGACCTCGCAGATCGGTTGATTGGGTTCGATCGCTTCCCCTTCGCGGGCAAACCAGAGGATCATCGCCTCGGGTTCGAGGAAGCGGAAAGCGGCCTCAAACCATGCTTGGCCGCAGAGGATCGCAGGTTCGCGGCTGATCAATCGCCCGCGTGCCTCTTTTTCGGGATCGATCAACTTGGCGGTGAGGTCGCCGCTGCCAATATCCTCGGCGAGCGCCGCGGCAACGTTTTTCGCGATTTCCGCTTTGAGGGTATCGGTGTCGATCATCGACCAGTCACTCCTTTCGCAGTAGGTTGGGGTATCTCTCCGGTCACCGGAGGGGTGAGTCCGAAAACAGGCCAGAACTCGTAGGGAACCTCAAGCCGGCGCAAAAGCGCTTCACGGTTGAGGTGGATCAGCTTTTCGATGGCCTCAATATCTTCAGGCAGATGGGGGTGGCTCCAGCCGCTTTTACTGAGGTGGCGCGCCAACCGGGTGGCCAGCAGCACCGTTTTCGTCCGGGGATTCTCTTCGTTAGCCGGGTCCATCAGCTCTTTGAGGATCCTTGGTAGAAATAGGCGTTGGATCACCGCTTCGCGCAATTCGTGGTCGGTGGTGTTGAAGACTTTGCGTTGCAACACTTCGATTGGGTGGTTGGGGAAACGTTTGCGCAATGCAAGCATGAGCTGCATCAACTTAGGGGCAAAGAGCCAGAGAAGCATCTCGTTGATCTCGAAGAGGAGCGCTGCGATCGTGACCTCTTCAGCGTTGATGTCGCGTCGAAGGAGCGACCAGTCGTGGGCGAAATGGGCCGCTTTGCGTGCCCGCACGATACGGGAGAGGAGCCATTTGAGCGCGGTGGGATCATTGCTGAGCGCCGCTTCAACCGTCTCCAAAGACTTCACCTGAGCGATAAAGGGTTGAAGCCCGACCATCATGAGCGCACTGGTGATCGCCGTGAGTTCGCGGCTTTGACTCTTTTTTCGCTGCTGGAGGGTGACGAGCGTTCGCAGCGTGAGGAGAGGGTCCTTGATGACGATATCGGCAAGTTCATGGATGTTGATCTCGCCAGCGACTTGCGCCATTTCGGTCACTTTTCGTTGACTCTGCCGCAAAATCGGTAAGGATCCGACCTGCTGGGCGAAGAACTCGGCCCACGCACCAGCGTCTGGTAGCGGTTCCTCGATCTGGGGAATCATGGTGCTGCTCCGTGATCGCGCTAGGGCCATTATCGCAAAAAACGGGGGAATTCAACCGCCGATCCGATCCGGCGCTAGGGATGGCGAACCAGTGTGGTCGGGGAGCGCGTGCCAAGTGGAGAGTCGCGATAAAATCGCGGCGGAACAGGGAGGGCGACCATGGTGCTACCGGAATGGGAAAACGATGTCCAGCTCTTGGAGCATGCGATCGCGGCAAAGCTCGTTGCGCTGGGGGTCGACTGGCAGAACGAGCAGGCGTTGCGCCAGTTGAGTCGGGAGATCTTTCAGTTGCACGAGGAGGAGCTGCAGCGATCGCTCTACTCTCGCCAACTTCATGATCGTCTGATCGCTGAGTTGGCGGGCCTCAGTCAATTGATGCTCCGCATGATGTCGCGGGCCGCGGAGGAGGGGAGCGAGTTGCACGGTGGGCCGGTGTGGAAAGCGTTTGCTCGCGCCCTCTATCAGGAGGGGGAGGCGTTGGGCGTGGTTGCGCCGAGCGTACCCCGCTCGCTTTGAGCCCTTATGGACCGCTCTTCGATCTCTGATCCCTCTTTTTTGGCGTTGGCCGCTGCCGATCTTGCGCTGTGGCAGCTCGATTTTCGCGCCGAGGTGGCGATTCTCGATCAGAGGTGGGCCGAGTGGCTCGCCATTTCGCCGAGCGAATTCTCGGCGCGGCAGGGAAAATTCTCTTTTGCCGAGTGGCGAAAGCGGCTGCACCCGCACGATCTTCCCCGGGTGCGGGCGGCGCTCATTGCGTTTGTCAAGGGGGAGACCGACCTCTACAGTGAGCGCTACCGGATCAGGAGTGATGAGGGAAAGTGGGTTTGGCTGGAGGATCGCGGGCGAATCGTTGAGCGCGACGAGCAATCGGGTCGAGCGCTCAAGGGGATCGGCGTTTGCCGCAACATCACCGCCGAGATGGAGCAGGCGGCGTGGAAAGAGTGGCTGTCGCAGGCGGTGCTCCACTCGCCCGTCGCCACCCTGATCTGCGACGCGTCGCAACAGGTGTTGTGGGCCAACCCGGCAGCGGAATCGCTCTTCGGGAGCCGTTCGCGCGTTGTGGGCCATGCTGTCCATGAGCTGCTGGGAAAAGAGGCTGGCGGTGAAGAGCAGAACGAAAGTGAGGGAAACGGCGGCCGAGCGCCTGTTTTGGTCACGCTGCCACTCGGGGACCACCTCTTGTATGTCGAGCGGATTGTCACCCGGTTTGAGTCCCCGACTTCTGGTGAAATCTTTTCCGTCTATGTCCTCCACGACGTCACTCAACGAATCGAGCTCGAGCAGCAGTTGCGCCATCTGGCACTGACCGATGTGCTCACGGGGCTGCCGAACCGTCGTGCCTTCATGGAGCGGGCAACAAGCGAATTTGCTCGCTATCAGCGAGGTGGCGGGTGCGAACGGCTTGCGGTGGCACTCGTTGACCTCGACCACTTCAAACGGATCAACGATTCCTTCGGCCATAGTGCGGGCGACGCGGTGTTGCGCGATTTTGCTCGCGTCCTGCACGACAACTTTCGCTCAATGGATGGTTTGGGCCGGCTCGGCGGGGAGGAGTTCGGCATTCTCGTTCCGTTGGTGCCGCCCAACGATCAGCCGTTGATCCCCTTTGAACGGCTGCTCACTGCGGTGCGCAGCCGGCAGGTGAACTTTGCGGGCGATGCGATCTCCTACACCTGCAGTATCGGGGTCACCGAGGTCGGCTCCTCTGATCGATCGCTCGATGACGTTTTGGCGCGTGCCGACCGGGCACTCTATCGCGCCAAGGAGGAGGGGCGTAATCGCGCGGTTTGGCTTGCCCCCGGGGAATAAAACGATGCTTCACTATTCGCTTGCCTTTTCAGACCCCCGCAACCATCGGATTGCAGTGACCTTGACCTTTACTGCCGCGCAAGCGGGAAGCGTTGCGCTCCTCATGCCGGTCTGGATTCCCGGCTCCTATTTGGTACGGGAGTTTGCCCGCCACGTCATCGCGGTAAACGCCTGGACAACGCGAAGGGGGCGGCGGTTGCCGCTTCCGGTGGTGAAGGAGGCGAAAAACCGCTGGGTGATCGAAGGGGTGGCGGCAAATGACCCCATTACGGTCTGCTACGAACTCTGGGCGCATGAGCGCTCGGTTCGCGAGTCCTTCTTGAGCGACGATCGGGTCCTTTTGAATGGCACCAGCCTCTTTTTGGTGCCGGAAGGGCGGCTGGGCGAGACGGTTCTTCTCGATTTGGCGTTGTCCCCCGCTCACCCCGAGTGGACGGTGGCGACGACCCTTCTGCCCGAGCGGGTCGAGGCGAATGGGGCGGGCCGCTACCGGGCTCATGACTACCACGAGTTGGTCGATACCCCGATCACGATGGGGCCGCTCTTGCGGTTACCCTTTGCTGTCCAGGGGATTCCCCACGAGGTGGTGGTCACGGGGCACACGAACTGCTTCGATTCCGCGCGCCTCATCCGCGATCTTTCCGCCGTCTGTGCAACGCAAATCGCCTTTTTCGGTGCGGCCCCTTTCGACCGCTACCTTTTTCACCTTCATGTGACCGACGAGGGGTATGGCGGGTTGGAGCACCGCAACAGTTCGGTACTGGTGGCGACGCGCACAAATCTCCCGTGGGAAGGGATGGTCGGGACGCCGGAGGGGTATCGCCAACTCCTTGGGCTTTTCAGCCACGAATACTTCCATGCGTGGCTTGTCAAACGGCTGCGGCCGCGGGAGTATCGGGTCTACCACTATTTTGCCGAACAACCGACGCGCCTTTTGTGGCTCTTTGAGGGGTGGACCGCTTACTACGACAACCTCTTTTTGCGCCGCGCCGGGGTGATCGACCCGGCAACCTACCTCGGCTGCCTTGCTGAGGAGCTCACCCGCGTCGTGGTCAACCCCGGCCATCAGGTGCAGTCGCTCACGGACGCCTCGTTCGACGCGTGGATCAAGTTCTACCGCGCGCACGACCACAGCGCAAGCCTCTTTGCCAACTACTATACCTTAGGGGCGGTCGTCGCGTGCGCGCTTGATTGGCGGCTGCGCGAACAGGGGGCTTCGCTCGACGAGGTGGTGCAGGCGTTGTGGCGCGCATACGGCTGCAACGAGCTTGGGGTAAGCGAAGAGGAGGTCTTTGCGATGGTCGAGGCGGTCGGCGGAAGGGCCGTTGCTGAGTGGCTGCGACGCCAGGTGACGTCGCCGCAGCCGGAGCCGCTCGCCCGCTTGGCGAAGCGGATGGGGTTGGTTGTCGAGACGGAATGCGACCCATTTCCCAACTTGGGCATCCGCTGGCATGAGGGGGAGCGCGCGCGGGGCCGCTTGGTGGTCGCACAGGTTTTGGCCGGAAGCAGCGCGGAAGAAGCGGGGCTCTCTCCGCACGACGAGGTGGTGGCGATCGACGGCGTCCAGGTCACCCCTTCCACGTGGGAGAGGATCTGCCAACGCTACAGCGCGGGCGACCGCGTGACGATCCACTTTTTCCGCGAAGGGCTATTGCGGGAGCGTCAAGCCGTTTTCGCTGAACCAGCAGTCAAAAGGGTGCGGATCGCTTGTGCGCGGCGTTCTTCGTCAGCGGTTCGCGCGCGGCGGGCAGCGTGGTTGGCGTTGTCTGAGGTTGCAGGTGGGGAAAAGAGGAGTGTGCTTAGAGGGTAGGGCGCACGACGCCAACGACCACCCCCTCCACCGCAAACGCCTGGCGCTTGGGGTCGACCAGAATCTGGGAATAGGCGGGGTTTTCGGCGCGCAGTTCGACCGTCGAACCTCGCGGGTAGAAGCGCTTCACGGTGACTTCGTCGTCGATGCGGGCAACGACGATCGCACCGCTTTGGACCTCGGTGCTCTGCCGCACAGCGACCAGATCGCCGGGAAGGATCCCGGCGCCGACCATGCTGTCGCCGACGACGCGCAAAAGGTAGTCGGCGCGGGGGCGAAAGGCGGTGGGGGCGATCGGATGGTACGCCTCGATGTGCTCGGCGGCAAGGATCGGTGCGCCGGCAGCGACTTTCCCGATCACCGGGAGTTGTTCTGCGGGCGCGCTCTCCGAAACCTCACTCTCCCTGAGCCAGTCGGGTTCAGCTTCGGCAAGGAGGCGGATGCCGCGGGCAAGGCCGCGATCGATCGCAATGAGTCCCCGGTCGGCAAGCGCCTGAAGGTGACATTGGGCCGCGTTGGGTGAGCGAAAATGAAACGCTTCGCACACCTCCTGTCGCGTGGGGGGGCGACCGTGCGCGGCGTGGAAGCGATACAAGAAGCGGAGAATTGCTTCTTGCCGCTGGGTGAGTTCAGCACGTCCCATGGTCACAATTGTAGCAGAGCTGCTACAATCCTCGAAACCAAAAAGGGGAAGGTCTATGCGTGTGACAAAAGATTCGGTGGTGACCCTCAACTATCGGGTGCTCGATACCGATGGTAACGTGATCGATGCGGGTGCTGAGCCGCTCGTCTATCTCCATGGCGGCTATGACGGGATCTTTCCCCGCCTTGAAGAGCTCATCCACGACAAAAGCGTGGGCGAGCGCTTTACGGTGAAGTTGCAGCCGGAAGAGGCGTTTGGCGATTACGACGAAACGCTGGTTCTGGTGGAAGACGCCACCCTTTTCCCTGAAAATATCGAGGTCGGCATGGCGTTCGAGCGGGTGACCGAGGCCGGAGAGGAGGATGTGATCTACCGGATTACCGATATCGCTGACGGCAAAGTGGTGATCGATGGCAACCACCCCCTTGCGGGGCAGGCGTTGGTCTTCGAGATCGAAATTGCCGCGGTCCGTCCCGCAACGCCCGACGAGATTGCCCACGGTCACCCGCACGGGGGCTGACCCGTTTCTGCCGGAGGGGGGGGCGATGAAAGTTCTGGTGGTCGAAGATACCGAGACGACCGCAGCGGTGCTCGTGCGGCACATCGAGGCGCTCGGTTTCGAGGTCTTTGTCGCGAAGAACGGGGAGGAGGGGGTAACGGCGTTCCAGCGGGAGCGGCCCGATATTGTCCTGTTGGATATTCTGCTCCCCGGAATCGATGGCATTGAGGTGGCGCGGCGCATTCGGGCGAGCGAACGGAACAGCGAATGGACGCCGATCATCTACCTTTCTGCAAAAAACGACGACGCCGCGATCGAAGCAGGCCTCTCCGCCGGGGGCGACGACTATCTCACCAAACCGATCTCGGCGGTGGTGCTGACGGCGAAGCTCCGGGCGATGCAGCGGCTCGCGCAGGCGCAAAAGAGTCTGTTGCTGCTGACGCAACGTCTGGATGAGGCCAATCGCCGGTTGCAAGCGATGGTTCATGTCGACGGCCTCACAGGGGTGGCGAACCGCCGGGCATTCGACGGGCGGCTCCTCGAGGAGTGGCGGCGGTGTCAACGTCTCCATCACCCTTTGACGCTGCTTCTTTTCGACGTCGACTATTTCAAGCGTTACAACGATTCGCGCGGCCATCTCGCGGGGGACGACGTGCTGAAAAGGGTCGCGCAGGCCCTGGCGGGCGCGTTACAGCGTCCGGGTGATCTCTTGGCCCGTTACGGTGGCGAGGAGTTTGCCGCGATTCTCCCTGACGTGGACGAGGTGGGGGGGGCGAAGGTCGCTGAGCGGATGCGCGCTGCCGTTGAGGCGCTGGCGATCCCTCACCCCGATTCACTCGCGGCGCAAATGGTCACCGTTTCGGTCGGGGGAGCGACGGCCGTGCCGGGTGTTACCCCTGGGGTGAACACCCCTGCGGTACTCCTCGATCTTGCCGACCGCGCGCTCTATCGCGCGAAGGCTTTGGGACGTAACCGCGCGGTGGTGATGTCGGCCGAGGCGCTGCAGCAGCTAGAACCGGTCGCGTAACGCGCGCAGCAGCCGGAAACGTTCTACGGCCGGCATCTCTTCATGCGAGAAGTTCCGGGTCGCGGTTCCCATCTCTTCTTGTAAACGTTTGGCGATCGTTGCGCTCTCTGTGACCCGAAAGAAGGGATTGACCGCTTTTTCGCGCGCGATCGTCGAGGGAAGGGTGGGAAGCGCTTGCGCACGACGCTCTTGACATTGCGCGCGGTAACGGCCAATTTCGGGGTTATCGGGTTCGATCCATTTGGCAAAGGCGAGATTCTTGAGCGTATATTCGTGGGCACAATAGACCTCAGTTTCGTCGGGTAACCCTTTGAGGGTCATGAGCGAGGTAAAGAGCTCTTCAGCCGTCCCCTCAAAGAGGCGACCACAGCCGGCGGAGAAGAGGGTGTCGCCACAGAAGAGCCAGCCGTTTCCCCAGTAGGCAAGATGCCCCCGGGTATGCCCCGGAATTGCGAAGAGGTCGAAAGAGACCGGTACACCTCCCGGCTCCTCGATCCGTTCTCCTCCGATGAGCGGCTGATCGCAATGAGGGATCGACTCACGGCCAGGGCCATAGACGGTCGCCCCGGTTGCGGAGACGAGTGCGTCGATTCCGCCCGTGTGGTCCGTGTGGTGGTGGGTGACGAGGATCGCGCCGAGGGTGAGATGCTTTTGCTCAAGCCACGCCAAAACGGGTGCGGCATCGCCCGGATCGACCGCAAGCGCCCGCTTGTCGTCGTGTACAATCCAGATGTAGTTGTCTTCGAATGCGGGGAGGGGCACGATTTTCAGGCGATCAGACATAGCCGATTCTCCTAGTCGTCAGTTGCGCGAGTGGTTCGCTACCGCCGCCGGCAACCAGGTTACGAAGTGGCTCGAGGCGAAATTACCCCATTTTTTGGCGGAGCAGGTCGGATTTTACGCGATCCACCTTGGGGTGTTGCCCTTTGAGCCGCTCGCTGCGGCGCGGGTGCGCTGGCGCTGGAGTGTCGCGCCCGACGCGGGTGAGATTCGTGCCGAATGGGAGCAGTTGCCGTTTGCGAGCAACGCGATCGATTGTGTGCTTGCCTCGTTTGTCTGGTCGCTCGCGCGCGACCCTTTTGCGGTTCTGCGCGAGATCGATCGGGTTTTGGTCCCCGAAGGGCGGCTCTACTGGGTGGCGTTCAATCCGTGGTCGCCGTGGCGGCTCACCGGCCGCATCCCCCCTTTCCCGACCCTGTCGGTTCCGCGCTTGCGCGACCATCTTCGGGTTTTGGGGTTTGAAACGCGTCTGGGGCGGTTTGGCGTCTACGCGCCGTTGGGCCCCTCCTCGCGTTGGGGTGCGCGGTGGGAGTCGATCGGAGATCGCTGGTTTCCCGCCCTCGGTTCGGTCTACCTGGTTGAGGCGATCAAACGGGTCGCGGGGGTGCGGTTGATCGAGCCCAACTGGCGGCAACAGCTCCATCTGCGGGCGACGCGCCTGGCGGGTGCGCGTCCGGCATCCTTGAACCATTGGACTCACGACGATGAGTGAAGAGCGTGTGACAATTTACAGTGACGGAGCCTGTTCGGGAAACCCCGGCCCAGGGGGGTGGGGGGCGGTGCTCCGCTGGCGCGGCACGGAGCGCAGGCTCTCGGGAAGCGAGGCGATGACCACCAACAACCGAATGGAGCTGATGGCGGTGATCGCAGCGTTGGAGGCGCTCAAGCGCCCAGTACCCGTTGACCTCTACACCGACAGTCAGTATGTCCAGAAGGGGATCACCGAGTGGTTGCCGCGGTGGCAGGCGCGGGGTTGGCGCACGGCGTCAGGGAGTCCTGTCGCCAACCGCGACCTCTGGGAGCGCCTTGCACGCGTGGCCAAGGAGCTCCCGATCACCTGGCACTGGGTCAAGGGGCACGACGGCAACGAGGGGAACGAGTTGGCTGATCGCCTTGCGCGCGACGCGATCAAAGCACTTCGCACTGGGTCTAACAAACACGAGGGGTAGCAGATGGAGCGGATCGTCACCTTGGATACCGAGACGACGGGACTCGATTGGAAGCGGGGCGATCGGGTGATCGAAATCGGTGCCGTCG
Source organism: Hydrogenophilus islandicus (assembly GCF_054657095.1). NCBI lineage: Bacteria > Pseudomonadati > Pseudomonadota > Hydrogenophilia > Hydrogenophilales > Hydrogenophilaceae > Hydrogenophilus > Hydrogenophilus islandicus. Next base: position 11,248 of record NZ_BAAHXE010000019.1, read on the forward strand.
AGATGGTTGGGCGAAAACCTTCTGGCCGCCATTTCCACGAATACCTCAACCCAGAGCGTCCGATCGACGCAGGGGCGACCGCGGTCCACGGTTTGACCGACGAGATGCTGCGAGACAAGCCCAAGTTCGCCGAAGTGGCGCCGGCGCTCCTCGATTTTTTGCGTGGGGCGGTGGTGGTGATCCACAACGCTTCGTTCGATTTGGGTTTCCTCAACGCCGAATTGGCCCGGAGCGGGCTCGAAACGACGATTGAGGCGGTCGCGGCGGAGATTGTCGATACCCTCAAGTTGGCGAAAACGCTCGACCCCACCAAGCGGGCGTCGCTCGACGCACTGTGCGAACGGTACGGGATCGACAACCGCCATCGGACGCTCCATGGGGCGCTCCTTGACGCCGAGTTGCTCGCCGAAGTCTATCTGGCGATGACGCGCGGTCAAGAATCGCTGCTGATCGATGAGCGCAGGGGAAATGAAACCGGTCAAAGGGGTTTAGATCGCTGGCGAAGGGACTCCGCCCTGGTCATTGCCCGGGTGACGGTGAGCGAAGAGGAGGAGGCGCTGCACGAAGCGATTCTGGCCGAGATCGATCAAGCGAGCGGCGGTAAGACGGTGTGGCGGAAGGTTTTGGCTTCGAGCGGGTGAGGCACTCGGGTTGTCCAGCCAGCGGAGTGTTGGTGCCTAGGGTGAACGGCGCAGGTCGGCGTTACTCCGAATGAGTCAGGCGCTCCGTCAACGCGACGTGGAGCCGCGTCAAGAGGTCGAGCACCACCGCAAGGGGGAGCTCCTCGGGCCTCTTTTCGGCAAGGGGCGCAAGCCACTCGGGCCAGTGAGGGGAAGGGGGTTCTGCAACCTCCGGTTGCTCCTTGGGCGTCTCCTCGTCAGTTGCAGTAAAGAGTGAGAGCTGCTGCGGGATGGGATGGCGGTTTCGTTCCAACGCCGCGAGGGTGCGGCGGGCTACCCGGAGCGCGTCGCGGGGAATGCCCGCCAACGCAGCGACATGGAGCCCGTAGCTTTGGCTCGCCGCCCCTTCGCGCACTTCGTGGAGAAAAACCACCTGCCCTTGATATTCCGTCGCGGCGACATGGACGTTGGCGCACGCCGAGAGTTGTGTGGCAAGCTCGGTGAGTTCAAAATAGTGGGTGGAAAAGAGGGTGAGCGCACGGTTCTTGTCGTGGAGGTGGCGAGCGATCGCGTGCGCGAGCGCCATACCGTCATAGGTCGATGTCCCGCGCCCCACCTCATCCATGAGCACCAGGCTCTGGTCGCTTGCGTGGCGCAAAATGTAGGCCGCTTCGCTCATCTCGACCATAAAGGTGGAGCGGCCTGAGGCGAGGTCGTCGGAGGCGCCGATTCGGGTGTAGATCGCGTCGATCGGCCCGATCGTCGCCTGGCGCGCGGGGACGAAGCTGCCGATATGGGCAAGGAGGGTGGCTAACGCCACCGCCCGCATGTAGGTCGATTTCCCGCCCATGTTGGGGCCGGTGATGATGAGGAGCCGCCGCGTCTCCCCGTCGAGGGTGAGGTCGTTGGCGACGAACTGCTCGATCTGCTGTTCAACGACTGGGTGGCGAAGCCCCTGAAAGAGGATTTTTCGCTCGTCGGTAAAGGTCGGTGGGGACCAGGCGAAGCGGTCGGCAGCTTCCGCGAGGGCGATGAGCCCGTCGAGCTCGGCAACCGCGTGACTGGTGGCTTGCAGCGCCGGGACAAAGGGCTTGAGCCACGCGACGAGCTCGTCATAGAGGAGCCGCTCGCGCGCGAGCGCCCGCTCCTCGGCTGCAAGCACCTGCTCTTCGAACGCTTTGAGTTCGGGGGTAATGAAACGCTCGGCGTTTTTGAGGGTCTGTCGGCGGCGGTAGTCGGGAGGAACCTTATCGAGGTGGCTTTTGCTCACCTCGATCGCGTAGCCGTGGACCTGGTTGTATTCGATTTTGAGGTTGGGGATTCCCGTGCGCGCCCGCTCCCGCGCTTCGAGTTCGAGGAGGAAGGTGGTGCTGTTGGCGCGCAGCGTCTTGAGTTCGTCGAGGAGGGGATCGTAGCCCGCGGCAAAGATCCCGCCGTCGCGGGGAACCATTGGGGGGTCGGCGACGAGCGCGGCATTGAGGCGCGTGACTACTTCAGGCGGCAGGGGAAGGGCGCTCTGGTAGCGCGCCCAGAGTTGAGCGGCGTCGTCGTGAGGCAAGAGCTCCGCAAGAGCGGTCAGGGCAGGCGCGGCGTCGCGGATCGCGGCGAGTTCCCGCGGACGGACGCTCCCCAACGCGACGCGGCTGGCGATCCGCTCGAGATCGGCGATCTGCGTGAGGTGCGCTTGCGCTGCGCGGCGAAACTCCGGGGCGGCGACGGCATAGCCGACGACCCGTTGGCGGCGCAGGATCTCGCTGCGGTCGCGCAGCGGCTGATGGAGGGCGTGGCGAAGCCATCTGCCGCCCATCGCGGTCACTGTGAAGTCGATCGTCGACAGGAGGGTTGGCGCCGCTTCGCCGCGCAGCGTTGCGGTGAGCTCAAGGTTCCTGCGGGTGGCTGGGTCGAGGTTGACGTACCGCTCAGTGGTCTCGCGCATGAGTGTCGTGACATGGGGAAGGGGCCCCTTCTGCATCTCGGCCACATAGGCGAGCACCGCCCCCGCAGCGGCAAGCGCGAGCGGCGTCTCGTCGCGGGAGAGACCAAACGCCGTGAGGTCAGCGACTCCGAACTGCTTTTTGAGCCGTTCCTCGGCAGAATCGACGGCAAAACGCCACGGAGGAAGCGGGCGTAACGCCGCAGGGCCGGCGTAGGGGGGCGCATGCTCCTCGGGGTAGAGGAGCTCCGCCGGTTCGATCCGCTCGAGGTGGGTGGCGAGCATCTCGTCGCGACACTCGAGCGCCACAAAGTGGCCGGAGGAGAGCGTCAGCGCAGCGATCCCATAGTAGACACCCCCCCGTTTTTTGCCGGGGAGGAGCGCGACGACTGGGGCGTCGCGGCGTTCATCCAGTAGCCCCGCCTCGACCAGCGTGCCGGCGGTGCAGATGCGGGTGATCGCGCGCGTCATCGGCCCTTTACTTTTGGGGTCGCCGATCTGTTCGGCAATCGCGACCACATAACCCGCCCGGACGAGCCGCCCGAGGTAGTTCTCGAGCGCGTGGTGGGGAATCCCGGCCATCGGGATCGGTTGCCCAGCCGATTCGCCCCGCGTCGTGAGGGTGAGGTCGAGAACCCGCGCGGCGATCGAGGCATCGTCAAAGAAGAGTTCGTAAAAGTCCCCCATCCGAAAGAGGAGGAGCGCCTCCGGGTGCTCGGCCTTGAGTTCCAGGTATTGCCGAATCATCGGGGTGTGGGCCTCGAGCCGCGCATCAGGGAGGAGGGACTGGGTGCTCATGGTTGAAAAAATCCCCAAAGGTCAACCCCACCGTGGCCGATGGGCGCGTGCGGCGCGCTTTCCCGTTGATCGACGGCCAAGTTTTCTAACTTGTTGTTTATCAATGTTTTATTTTGGTGGTCAAAATGGGTTCGATCTGTTGTCCGCCGCTTGGCGACGCCCTTTGCGCCCGTTTTTGCCAATCGTTCCACAAAGTTATCCACAGTTTTTGTGGACAGGAACGGGATCAGCTGGCACGCTCTGCCGTCGCGCGCTGAATCTCGGCAAGGAGCGCGGGGAAAAGTTTCGGATTGGCGGCGACGACCGAACCGTTTTCCAGAAAACGCTCCCCCCCCTCCCAATCGGTGACGAATCCTCCCGCCTCTTGAATGATCAACGCCCCCGCAGCGATGTCCCAAGGACTCAAACCCGATTCGAAAAAGCCATCGTAGCGGCCGCAGGCCACATAACAGAGGTCGAGCGAAGCGGCACCCGGACGGCGCAGTCCCGCCGTTTTACGCATCAGGTTTTTCATGATCGCCAAGTAGGTGTCGATGTTTTGCCCTTCGCGAAAGGGAAAGCCGGTTCCGATCAACGCTTCGCTCAACCGGTCGAGGCGGCTCGTGCGGATGCGACGGTCGTTGAGGTAGGCACCACCACCGCGCGAGGCGCAAAAGAGCTCGTTGCGACTCGGGTCGAAGACCACAGCGTGCTCGAGTTGCCCATGGCGGCGAACCGCGATCGAGATCGCAAACTGCGGCAGACCGTGGATGAAATTGGTCGTGCCGTCGAGCGGGTCGATGATCCATTCGTTGGCTTCGCGTTGATCCCCGGAGCGCCCCGACTCCTCGGCAATGATGCGGTCGTCGGGGTAGACTTCGCGGATCGTTTCGATGATCGCCGCCTCGGCGGCGCGATCGATCTCGGTGACGAAATCGTTCTGGGCTTTGCGTTCGATGGTCAAGCGCTCGATCTGAAGCGCCGCGCGGTTGATGATCTGGGCAGCGCGGCGAGCCGCTTTGATCGCGATGTTGAGGGTGGGGTGAACGATCATGATCGTGACATCCTGTAGGTGAGCGTGAGAGAATCGCACAATTGGTCTAAACGGGAATTTTAGCAGGTGGAGGAACGGGTCGATTTCATTCTCGTGCGGCCGCAACATCCTGGGAACGTCGGTGGGGCGGCACGGGCGCTCAAAACGATGGGTTTTACCCGGCTGGTCCTCGTTGCGCCGCAGTGTGATCCGCTGGACGCCGAGGCGGTCGCGCGCGCAAGCGGCGCGGCTGATCTTTTGCAGCGCGCCACCGTGGTCGCGAGCCTTGTCGACGCGCTCCGCTCGGTGACACTCGCTGCGGCCTTTACCGCGCGCAGTCGCGAGTTTGCCAACACTTTTCTGACCCCTGAGCGTTTTGTCGCCGAGGCGAAGAGCCATTTGAGCGCGATGCCCGAAGCGAGGGTGGCACTCGTCTTTGGCAACGAGGCGCATGGGCTCAACAACGACGAGGTGTGGCGCTGCTCTTTTCCTGTCGCGATTCCGACCAGTCCCAGCTACGGGTCGCTCAATCTCGCTTCTGCGGTGCAGATTGCCGCCTACCTTTTGGCGCGAGCATTGTCACCCGAGGGTGAGCTGGTGTTGCCCCATGCGGCGGTGCCGCAACCCGATGCGGTTCCTTGTATGCTTGCGGAGATCGACGGCGTGGTCGCCCATTTCCTCGCGGTGGCCGCAGAGGTGGGGTTTTACGACCCCCAGGAGCCGAAGCGGCTCGAAGCGCGTCTGCGCCGGTGGCTGTTGCGTTCGCGCCTCGAACGGGCCGAAGCGAATATTTTGCGTGGCTTTCTCAAACGGTGCGGAGAAATGGCCAAGAGACGGAAGTCGGTATAATCGAGCGAAACAGTCAACTTTTGAGCGCAACGATGGGTTGGATCGCCAGAGTCAAAGAGGATATCGACGCGGTGCTGCAACGCGACCCGGCAGCACGCACCCGCTGGGAGGTCGTGACCTGCTATCCGGGGCTTCACGCCGTCTGGTTGCACCGCTTCGCGCACGCGCTGTGGTGTCGCCGCTTCTATTGGCTCGCGCGCTGGGTAAGCCACCTCACGCGCTGGCTCACGGGGATCGAGATCCACCCCGGCGCCCAGATCGGCCGGCGCGTCTTCATCGATCACGGGATGGGGGTGGTCATCGGTGAGACGGCTGTAGTGGGGGATGACTGCACGATCTATCAAGGGGTGACGCTAGGCGGAACCTCACTCTACCGCGGGACCAAGCGCCATCCGACGTTGGAGCGCGGGGTGGTGGTCGGCGCTGGGGCAAAAGTCCTTGGCGGATTTACGGTGGGGGAGGGGGCGAAGATCGGTTCAAACGCGGTAGTCGTCAAACCGGTCCCGCCACGGGCCACCGCGGTCGGTAACCCTGCCCGGATCATCCTTCCCGAGGACGACGCGACCCAGCGGGACGTCGAGGAGGCGCGTCGGCGCAAGGCGGAAGAGATCGGCTTTACCGCTTACGGGGTGACACGTGACCTCGACGATCCGCTCGTCAAAGCGATGCACGCGATTCTCGATCACCTCGTCGAAGCAGATCGGCGGTTTGAACGCCTACTGCGGCAGCTCGCTGCTTCGGGGATTCATGTCGATGATGGGGCGCTCGCCCCCGACCGCGAGTTTGACCCCAAGCGGGTGAGCCGGTGGATGGAATAGGCCGCGGGGTGGAACTAATTCTTGACTTTTTTAGTCAATTATTATATCTTTGCGGGTAGCCAAAGGATAGGAAGACGACGATGAAGTTGACGACCAAAGGACGGTTTGCCGTGAGCGCCATGGTTGACCTTGCCGAGCAGCAGGGAGAGGGGCCAGTACCGCTCGCGACCATTGCCGAACGCCAGGAGATTTCGCTCTCCTATTTGGAACAGCTCTTTGCCCGACTGCGGCGAGCAGGGCTCGTGACGAGTGCGCGGGGCCCCGGCGGTGGCTACCGCTTGGCGCGACCGCTCGATGCGATTTCGATTGCCGAAATCGTCGATGCTGTCGATGAGGGGATCGACACCACCCGGTGCGGCGGCAAAGAGAACTGCTTGAACGACCACATCTGTGCCACCCACCACCTCTGGGAAAATCTCAATGCCAAAATCACCGAGTACCTCTCATCGGTGACGTTGGGGCAGGTGGTCCGGGGTGAAATCAAACCGATTCGCCGTGGGGGCCGATGAACGCTGTGTACCTCGATTGGAACGCCTCGGCGCCGCTCCACCCCGCTGCTGAAGCGGTGGTTGCCGAGTGGCTCCACGCGAAGCGTTTCGGCAACGCCTCGAGCCGCCATCGCTGGGGCGAAATGACCCGCGCCGCGATCGAAGCGGCGCGTCATCGGGTCGCTGACGCGCTTGGGGTGATGCCCAATCAGGTGGTTTTCACCAGTGGCGGATCGGAAGCGAACAACGCCTTCATCAAAGGGGTGGCCTGGGCGCGGTCCACGCCCGGTTGTGTCGCGATCTCGGCGATCGAGCACCCATCGGTCCGTGAGCCGGCGCATCAACTCACCCGCTTGGGTTGGGAGGTGGCGAGGATCCCCGTCGACCGCGAAGGGCGCATCGACCCGAAGGGGTGGGAAGCGGTTCTGGCGAAGCGGCCGCAGCTCGTCTCGATGATGCTCGCGAACAACGAAAGCGGCGTGATCCTGCCGGTTGTGGAGCTCGCGCGCGAAGCGCGAGCAGTTGGCGCGGTGGTCCACTGCGACGCGGTCCAGGCGTGGGGGAAACTCCCGCTCGATTTTGCGGCGTTGGGCGTCGACGCCCTCACCCTCTCGGGCCACAAGATCGGCGCGCCGATCGGGGTGGGGGTGCTGGTGGTGAATCGCCGCGTCGATTGGGCGCCGCTCATTGCCGGCGGAGGGCAGGAGGCGGGGTGGCGGTCGGGGACCGAAAATGGTTTGGCGATTGCTGCGCTCGGCGCGGTCGTCCCTGAGGTCACCGAAGCGCAGCCAGCTTGGGCGAACCACACCCGGGCGCTCCAGATGGAGCTCGAAGCTGGGTTGCGCGCACGGGGTGCGGTGATCTTCTCAGCAGACGCCCCGCGACTTCCCAACACCACCTTCTTTGCCCTTCCGGGGGCTGTGGGGGAGAGCTGGGTGATGGAACTCGACCGCGAAGGGTTTGCGGTGGCAAGTGGCTCCGCCTGTTCGAGTGCGCATCCCGGTCCTTCGCACACGCTCAGTGCCATGGGTGTGGACGCGTCGCTCGCCCGCTCTGCGGTTCGGGTGAGTACTGGCTGGACGACGCAGCAGGAAGAGATTGCGGGGCTACTTGCCGCAATCGACCGGATAGGTGCCCGCCACCAAACAACGGTTGCCGCTGTAGCGTGGTAAATGGAACGAGGAGTATAGGAGTATGCGATGACCTCTACCCGTGATGTTGAGGCGCTCGTTGCGCGCGAATACAAGTATGGCTTTGCTACTGAGATCGAGGAAGAGGTCTTCCCTCCAGGGCTTGACGAGACGGTGATCCGGCGGATCTCGGAACGAAAAGGGGAGCCCGAATTTCTCCTCGAGTGGCGTCTCAACGCTTTTCGTCTCTGGCAACAGATGGAGGAGCCCCACCACTGGGCCCATGTCACCTACCCGCCGATCGACTACCAGGCGATCTCCTACTTCGCCGCCCCGAAGTTGGGAAAAGATCGGCCGAAGAGCCTCGATGAGGTCGACCCGAAGCTCCTCGAAACTTACGAAAAACTGGGGGTGCCGCTCCACGAGCGGGCGCGCTTAGCCGGCGTGGCGGTCGACGCGGTCTTCGACAGCGTCTCCGTTGCGACCACTTACCGCGAGAAGCTCGCCGAGCTCGGGATCATCTTCTGCTCCTTCTCTGAAGCGGTGCGGGAGCACCCGGAATTGGTTCAGAAGTATCTCGGTAGCGTCGTCCCTCCGGGCGACAACTTCTTCGCGGCACTCAATTTGGCTGTATTCTCCGACGGCTCCTTCGTCTATATCCCGAAAGGGGTGCGGTGCCCGATGGAGCTCTCGACCTACTTCCGGATCAATGCGACCGATACCGGACAATTCGAGCGCACTTTGATCATCGCCGACGAGGGGAGCTATGTGAGCTATCTCGAAGGGTGCACGGCGCCGATGCGCGACGAAAACCAGCTCCACGCGGCAGTGGTCGAACTGATCGCCCTCGAAGGGGCGGAGATCAAATATTCGACGGTGCAAAACTGGTACCCCGGCGACGAAGAGGGTCGGGGAGGGATCTACAACTTTGTCACCAAGCGCGGCGAGTGCCGGGGCGCCCGAAGCAAAATCTCGTGGATTCAGGTGGAAGCCGGCTCGGCGATCACCTGGAAGTACCCGAGCTGTATCCTGCGGGGCGATGACTCGGTGGGCGAGTTCTACTCGGTGGCCGTAGGCAACCACCGGCAACAGATCGACAGCGGCACCAAGATGATCCACATCGGCAAGCGGACGCGCAGCACGATTATCTCGAAAGGGATCAGTGCCGGCAAGGCGCAGAACTCCTACCGGGGCCTCGTGAAGATTTTGCCCACCGCCGAGGGGGCGCGCAACTACACGCAGTGCGATTCGCTGCTGATTGGCGGCGAATGCGGTGCGCACACCTACCCCTACATCGAGGTCGCCAACCCCACGGCGCAAGTGGAACACGAAGCGACGACCTCGAAAATTGCCGAAGAGCAGATCTTCTATCTCCAGCAACGGGGGTTGTCGGAAGAGGACGCGGTGAACCTCGTCGTGAATGGCTTTTGTAAAGAGGTCTTCAACAACTTGCCGATGGAGTTCGCGGTCGAGGCCGAAGCGCTGATGCAGGTGAGCCTCGAAGGGGCGGTCGGCTGAGGAAATCGGTTTTTTATTGGGAGCGATGTTTCATGTTGGAAGTCGAAGGATTGACCGCAGCGGTCGACGGCAAACAGATTTTGAACGGGCTCGATTTGACGGTGCGACCGGGCGAAGTCCATGCGATCATGGGGCCGAACGGCTCGGGAAAGAGCACGCTCTGTCAAGTGCTTGCGGGTCGCGAAGGGTACGAGGTGACCTCTGGGCGCGTCACCTATCTCGGCAAAGATCTCCTTGCGCTCCCTCCTGAGATCCGGGCGCGCGAAGGGCTTCTCTTGAGTTTCCAATACCCCGTCGAGATCCCGGGGGTGAAGAATGTCTATCTGCTCAAAGCAGCCTACAACGCGATGCGCAAACATCGCGGCGAACCCGAGGCCGACGCGTTCGAATTTATGTCGCTCGTGCGCGAAAAGATGCGGTTGATGAAGATGGACGAGGCGTTTCTCCACCGCTCGGTCAATTCCGGTTTCTCGGGCGGTGAGAAGAAACGCAACGAGATCCTCCAGATGCTGGTCCTCGAACCCAAACTGGTGTTGCTCGATGAGATCGACTCGGGACTCGATATCGACGCGCTGAAGATCGTCGCCGACGGGATCAACCGCCTGCGCGACCCCAACCGCGCGATCGTGATGGTCACCCACTACCAGCGGTTGCTCGACTACGTCGAACCCGACGTGATCCATGTCCTCTATCAAGGACGGATCATCCGGTCGGGCGACAAGACACTGGCGCACGAGCTCGAAGCCAAAGGGTACCAATGGCTGATTGACGAGGTTGCGGCATGAATGCGCCGGTTCATCCACCCGCTTCCCTCGCGCAGCAGCTCGAGCACTATGCGCCGACACTTCCTGCGGCGGTTCACGAACGGCAACTCGCTGCGCGCAACCGTTTCCTCGCCCGGGGTTTCCCGGCGCGTCGCGACGAGGAGTGGCGCTACACCTCGCTTCAGGGGATAGCCAACCGCGCGTTTCTTCCCCCTCCAGCCACGCCAGCGATCCCGTCTCTCGGCTCAACAGGCGCCCTCTTCGGAGAGACCCTGCGGTGGACTTTCGTCGACGGTCGCTTGGTCGCACGCCCGAGCGCCCTTCCGCGCGGCGTCACCGCGCTTCCCCTAGAAGAGGCGCTTGCCGACCCCACATGGCAAGCGCGCTTTGCCACCCTTGCGCACTCGCACCACTCCCCCTTGGTCGACCTCAATACGGCGCTGGTGACCGGCGGGCTCTGTCTCCACGTGACCGATTCGGTGGCGCTGCCGCTCGAGATCGTCTGGACCCTCTCGGCGCCTGAGCGCGAAGAGAACGCCCCGATTGCGTGCCACCCGCGGCTGCTTGTCGTTGTCGAGCGTGGAGCCGATGCGACCCTGATCGAACACCACCAGGGGGAGGAAGCGAGCGCCCACTTCACCAATTCGGTCTCAGAAATCACTGTCGGGCCACAGGCGTCGCTTACCCACTACGTCGTCCAGGAGCTCCCAACGGGGGCGCACCAGGTCGCGACCCACGCCGTCGCGGTTGCCGAGGGGGGGCGCTACCGCTCGTTCAACATCCAGCTCGGCGGGCGGCTGGCGCGCCACGACTTCGACATTCACCTCGCTGCACCGCAGGCGAGCGCTGAGCTCGAAGGGCTCTATCTCGTCGGCGCCCGGCAGCATATCGACACCCACACCCGCCTCTTTCACGACGCGCCAGCGACGACGAGCCGCGAACGCTACCGGCTGATTGGCCTCGAACGCGGCCGTGGAGTTTTCAAAGGGAAGGTCGTCGTCGCTCCTGGCGCAGCGAAGAGCGACGCGCAGCAGTCGTGCAAGAGCTTGCTCCTGCACCCAGGTGCCGAGATCGACGCGAAACCGGAGCTGGAGATCTATACCGACGACGTGCGGTGTAGCCACGGGGCGACTGTCGGACAGCTCGATCGCGACGCCCGCTTTTACCTCTTGAGCCGTGGCTTGTCGCCCGAGGAGGCCGACGCGTTGCTGATCTTCGCCTTCGCCGAAGCGGTGGTTGAGTCGATCACCCTTCCGCCCCTCAAAGCCTATCTCACCGAGCGGTTGGTCGGAAGACTCCCCGAGCGGGAGATCCTGGAGGAGCAGCTATGAACGCCCCCCATTCCCCGCAGCTTTGGAACGTCGCCGCGGTGCGCGCCGATTTCCCGATCCTCCATCAGGAGGTCCACGGCCATCCGCTCGCCTACCTCGACAACGCGGCGACGACGCAAAAACCGCAAGCGGTGATCGACGCGCTGGTCCACTACTACACCGCCGACAACGCCAACATCCACCGCGGCGTCCATACGCTTGCGGAGCGCTCGACGCTGCAGTACGAAGCGGCGCGCGAAGCGGTGCGGCGCTTCCTCAACGCCGCGTCAGTGAGCGAAATCGTCTTCGTCCGCGGCACGACGGAAGCGATCAACCTGGTGGCAGCGAGCTTCGGGAGTCGCTTTCAAGCGGGGGATGAGGTGATCCTTTCGGCGATGGAGCACCACGCCAATATCGTCCCGTGGCAGCTCCTGCGCGAGCGCACCGGCATCACCCTCAAGGTGATCCCGATGGACTCGACGGGGACGCTGATCCTCGAGGCGCTCCCCGAGCTGATCACCCCGCGAACCCGTCTCGTCGCGGTGACCCACGTCTCGAACGCGCTCGGCACGATCAATCCAGTTGCCGAGGTGGTGGCGATCGCCCACGCGCGGGGTGTGCCGGTGTTGGTCGACGGCGCGCAGGCGGTTCCCCATATGCCGGTCGATGTCCAGGCGCTCGACGTCGATTTCTACTGCTTTTCGGGGCACAAACTCTTTGGCCCAACGGGGATTGGCGTCCTCTACGGGAAAAAGGCGCACCTCGAAATGATGCCCCCCTACCAAGGGGGCGGGGACATGATCCGTACCGTTTCGTTTGAACAGAGCACCTTCGCCCCTGCCCCGCAGCGGTTCGAAGCGGGGACGCCCGATATCGCCGGCGCGATCGGCCTCAAAGCGGCGATCGAGTATCTCGAGGGGCTCGACCGGCAGGCGGCAATGCGGTACGAAGAACAGCTTCTTGCCTACGCCACCGAGCGGTTGCAGAGCGTCCCGGGGCTCACCCTCGTCGGGACGGCGCGGGAGAAGGCGGCGGTCGTCTCCTTTACGATCGCGGGCGTTCATCCCCACGACCTCGGGACGATCGTCGACCGCTACGGCGTCGCGATCCGGGTGGGCCACCACTGCGCGATGCCGGTGATGACCTTCTTCGGCGTGCCCGCGACTGCTCGCGCGTCGTTTGCCTTCTACAATACCGTAGAAGAAATCGACCAGCTGGTCGACGCGCTCCGCCACGCCCGCGATCTGTTGCTCTGAATGGGAGGCTCTATGGACAGCCAACTGCGCGACCTCTACCAAGAGCTGATCCTCGACCACAAGCGCCACCCGCGCAATTTCCACGCAATGGCCGACGCGACGCGGGTGGTCGAGGGGCACAACCCGCTCTGTGGTGACCACCTCCACCTCTACGTCAAACTGGAGGGGGAGCGGATCGCCGACGTCAGTTTCGTCGGCGAAGGGTGTGCGATCTCCACTGCGTCGGCGTCGCTACTGACCGAAGCGCTCAAAGGGAAGAGCGTTGCGGAAGCGGAAGCGCTCATCACCCGGATGGTCGGCCTCCTCACTGCCGAGGGGAACGTCTCCGACCCGATGGCCCTCGGTAAGCTCGGTGTGTTGGCCGGGGTGCGTGACTACCCCAGCCGGGTCAAGTGTGCAATGCTTCCGTGGCGCACGCTCGAAGCGGCACTCTCACAAGAATCCCCTGCCGCGGTCTCGACGGAGTCATGATGATGTGGGGAAGCCGCAGTGAAACCGTTGCACTCAAACGCGACTGTCCGGTGATCGCCGTTCCTACTGGCGAACCGGCAATTCTCCCGGAAGGGACGGTGGTCGAAATCGTCCAGGCGTTGGGAGGTTCCTACACCGTTCAGCTCGGCTGGCGCCTCTTTCGCATCGATGGGGCGGACGCCGACGCGCTCGGCAAGACCCCGCGCCCCAAACCGCAACTCCCCGAAGGAGCGGATGATCAAGCGGTCGAGGCGCTCGTCTGGGAGCAGCTCAAGACCTGCTATGACCCTGAAATTCCGATCAACATCGTCGATTTGGGGTTGATCTACGATTGCCAGGTCATTCCGCAGACGAACGGCAGCCGCCACGTGCACATCCGGATGACCCTCACCGCCCCCGCGTGTGGGATGGGACCGGTGCTCACCGAGGAGGTGCGGCGACGGGTGCTCGAGGTGCCGACGGTCGAGTCGTGTGACGTGGAGCTCGTTTTCGATCCGCCTTGGGACCGCAGCCGCATGAGCGAAGCAGCCCGTTTGGCGACGGGAACCTATTGAGGAAGAGCGTTTTGCACCAACAGAGAGAGGCAAAGATGGCTGAGGAGTGGATGGTTGTTGCGAAAGTGGATGAGTTTCCCGTAGGAAGCTACCGGGTTGTGCCGCTGGATGACACGGAGGTGATCGTTGTGCGCAGCGACGTCGGGTTTTACGCGGTCGAGAACCGTTGTTCCCACGCCGAGGTGCCCCTTGCGGGGGGTACGATCGCCGACGGCGCGATCACCTGTCCGCGACACGGCGCCCGTTTTTGCCTCAAGAGCGGCGCAGCGTTGTCGCCGCCAGCGGTCGAGGCAATCGCAACCTTTCCAGTGCGCGTCGAGAATGGCGTTGTCGAAGTGCGCGACGCGCGGTGGGATTAACCAGGAGTTTGACGATGGAAGCAACCACCGAATCTGCAATCGATCAACCGGCCGAGCGGGCAGCGGCGCTCACGCGCGGCGAAGCGCTTCCAGAGAACGAGCGCATTCGGGTCACAGAGCCGGCTGCCGCCCACATTCGCAAAATGGTCGCGAAGGCCAACGCCTTAGGACTGCGGGTTGGTATCAAAAAGGCCGGCTGCTCGGGCTGGATGTACGACGTCAAGCTCGCGGAGTCGATCACCGCCAGCGACTACGCCTTCGCGGTTCCAGGGGAGCCGTGGGTCGTGGTGGTCGACGCGGCGAGTTTACCGACGATCAAGGGGCTTACCATCGACTATCAGGGCGAGGGGTTGTCGCGGCGGCTCACCTACCACAATCCCAACGTCAGCGAATCGTGCGGTTGTGGGGAGAGTTTTGCCCTGTCGCGCTAACGGAGCCGCTACCACGGCGCGGTAAGGAGAAAAACCGGCGACGGGTGGGTTGCGGTGGCGAGCCACTGCGGCGGGGGGAGGTCGAGCTTAGCCAGCGCCGCTTCCGCTTCCCGCCGGTTGTGACCGATTTCGACCAGGAGTTTTCCCCCCGCACGAAGGTACCTCGGTGCCTCTTCGACAATGCGCCGGACAAGCTCCATCCCGTCGTCACCTGCAGCGAGCGCGAGGCGCGGCTCGTGGCGAAACTCATCGGGGAGCTGCTCGAGCGCTGCAGCGGTGACGTACGGGGGGTTGGCAAGGATCAGATCAAACGGCGTGCGCCTATCCTCCTCGGTGAGCGCTGCGTAGAGGTCTCCCTGGCGAAGCGTGATCCGATCCGAGAGGCCGTAACTCTCGACGTTGATCGCGGCGACTTCGAGCGCCTCTGGCGAAAGGTCGGTTGCAACGATCGCGGCGTTGGGAAAGGCTTGCGCGGCGAGAATCGCTAAAGAGCCGTTCCCGGTGCAGAGTTCGAGCACTCGTGAGACCTTTTCTACCCCAATCGGGGTTTGATGCGCATCGACGAGCCATTCGGCGATTGCTTCAGGCCGCAAGAGTTCGGCAAGAAACGACCGCGGAATGATCACCCGTTCATCGACGTAAAAGGCGCGTCCTTGCAACCACGCTTCATTGAGGAGATAGGCAGTGGGGACCTTCTCTTCGGTGCGGGCAGCAAGGAGTTGGGCGAGGCGCTCCCGCTCTTCCCGTAACAGCCGCGCGTCGAGAAATGCGTCGAGCGCGTCGAGTGGCAGCTGCAGTGCGCGCCCGACCAGCCAACGTGCTTCACAGAGGGGCTCGGCACACCCTTGGCCGTAGGCGCAGTCGGCCTCTTCCATCGCGGTTACCGCAAAGCGGATCCAGTCGCGCACCGTCTTCAGGTGTTCGATCCCTTCGGCCCACTCCGGGCCAAGTTCCAGGGTAAAGAGGGGTTCGGTCATTGCGAAGCCTCGGGAGTAGCGAGGAGATGCTCGAGGGTCTTTTCATAGATGACCGCCAAGCGGTCGAGGTCGGCAACCGCGACGCGCTCATCCACCTGGTGAATCGTCGCATTGCACGGGCCAAATTCGACCACCTGCGGGCAGATCTGCGCGATGAAGCGCCCGTCGGAGGTTCCGCCGGTGGTGGAGCAGGTGGCTGTGACGCCGGTGACTTCAGCAATGGCTTGCTGAAGCGCCGTCACCAGAGTGCCGCGGGGGGTGAGGAAAGGGAGGCCTGAGAGCGACCAGTCGATCGCGTAGGTGAGGCGGTGGCGGTTGAGGATCGCTTCGGTTTGCGCGATGAGACGCTCAGGGGTCTGCTCGGTGTTGAAACGGAAGTTGAATTGGACGAAGCACTCGCCCGGAATGACGTTGGTCGCCCCAGTGCCTGCGTGGAGGTTGGCAATCTGGAAGGTGGTTGGCGGAAAATCGTCGTTGCCGCGATCCCAAACCGTCGCGACGAGCTCGGCGAGCGCCGGTAACGCCCGGTGGACCGGGTTGTCGGCGAGGTGGGGGTAGGCGACGTGACCCTGCTTGCCGAGCACCCGCAGGGCGCCGGTGAGCGACCCGCGGCGGCCGTTTTTGATCGTATCGCCCAACCGTTCGCTGCTCGTCGGTTCGCCGACGATGGTGTAGTCGATCTCTTCCCCCCGACGACGGAGCTCCTCGACGACGAAGCGGGTGCCGTATTCGGCAGCACCCTCTTCATCTGAGGTGAGGAGAAACGCGATCGAACCGGGAAGATCGGGCACGCGGGCAAGCAACCGCTCGACCGCGACCACCATCGCAGCCAGCGACCCCTTCATATCGGCAGCACCACGACCATAGAGCCACTTGGTGCCCGTTTCGTCGGTCACAAGCGTCGGCTCAAACGGCGGAAAACGCCACGCCGCAGCGTCGCCCGGTGGCACCACGTCGGTGTGGCCGGCAAAGAGGAGGCACGGGGAGGTACTCCCCCGCCGCGCCCAGAGGTTCGCGACGCCGTGGCTGTCCATTCGCTCGCAGGTAAAACCGAGGGGCGCAAGTCGATCAGCGATGAGGTCGAGACACCCCGCATCGTTGGGGGTAACGGAGGGGCGGGCGATCAGCGCTTGCGCAAGTTCCACGACCGGTGAGTGGGGCGTCACGGATGCTCCTTGAGGGAATCAGTCGATGCGAAAACGGGAAAAGTCAACCGCCGTGTCGGAGGAGGGGGTCTGGGTTCCCAAAAGAACCGGTTGCTCTTCTGCACTCCTCTGGGGTGGCTCGCCTCGTCCCTGGGGCGACCTTTGGGCGTTGTCCAACCGCCACGCGAGGTTACTCGGCGAATCGGCAAAGTTCATTGCGACGTCGCGCGCGACGATTCCTTGGGTGACGAGTTGTGCCAACGCCTCTTCGAAGGTCTGGGAGCCGGCAGCAAGCGACCGCTCGAGCGCTTCGCGCACAGCAAAGAGGTCCCCCTTCTCGATCGCTTCGGCAATGAGCGCGGTGTTGATCATCACCTCGAGCGCCGGGTAACGCCGCCCGGTTTTACTGGGGACGAGCCGCTGCGCGACGATCGCTCGCAGCGCCACGGCAAGGTCACTGAAGAGCAGCGAGCGCGCCTCGATCGGGAAGAAGTTGACGATGCGGTTGAGCGCATGGTAACTGGTGTTCGCGTGGAGCGACGCCAGCACCAGGTGGCCAGTGAGGGCATACTGGAGCGCCGCCTCCATCGTCTCGCGGTTGCGGATCTCGCCGATCAGGATGCAGTCGGGGGCTTGCCGCATCGCGTTTTGCAGGGAACTACTCCACGAGCGGGTGTCGGTTCCGACGTCCCGCTGGTTGACGAGCGACTTTTTGTGGCGAAAGAGAAACTCAACCGGGTCTTCCACGGTGAGGATATGGCCACTCCGTTCGCTGCTGCGGTAGTCGATCATCGACGCGAGTGTCGTCGATTTACCGCTTCCCGTTGCGCCGACCACCAGCACGAGGCCGCGCGGCGCCAACGCGAGCTCTTGGAGGATCGGCGGAAGGTTGAGCGAAGTGAGTGACGGGATCTCGAGCGGGATGTAGCGCATTACCGCCGCAGGGGTGCCGCGCTGCCAGAAGAGGTTGCAGCGAAAGTTGCCGATCCCCGCGAGCGGCACGGCGAAGTTGAGTTCCCGTTCGTGGGTGAACCGTTCCCACTGCGCTTCGTCGGCGACAAACTCGGTGAGCCATTCGGTGAGTTGACTCGCCGTGAGCGGCTGCGCGTTGAACGGGTGGGCCACCCCTTCGATCCGGACCATCACCGGCGCCCCGGCGCTCAAATAGAGGTCCGAAGCGCGCTTGGCCGCCATCAGGCGGAAGAGCTTTTCAAAGGTGGGGGTCAGTTTTGCCATGGCCAAGGCCCCCTCGCTGTTCACCCCCCGCGCAGGAGATCGTTGATTGCGGTCTTCGCACGGGTCTGGGCGTCGACCCGTTTGACAATCACTGCGCAGTAGAGGCTGTATTTGCCGTCGGCGCTCGGGAGCGACCCCGGAACCACCACGGAGCCGGCGGGAACGCGGCCGTAGTGGATTTCGCCCGTCTCGCGGTCGTAGATGCGCGTGCTTTGGCCGATGTAGACGCCCATCGAGATCACGCTATTCTCTTCCACCACGACCCCCTCGACGATCTCCGAACGGGCGCCAACAAAGACATTATCCTCGATGATTACCGGGCCCGCCTGAACCGGTTCCAACACCCCCCCGATGCCGACACCCCCAGAAAGATGGACATTTTTGCCGATCTGGGCGCACGAACCGACCGTTGCCCAGGTGTCGACCATCGTCCCTTCGTCGACATAGGCGCCGATATTGACGAAACTCGGCATGAGGACGACATTTTTCGCGATGAAACTCCCGCGGCGAACCGTCGCCGGAGGGACGACCCGGCAACCGGCAGCGCGAAACGCTCCCTCATCGAACGAGGCAAACTTGGGCGCGACCTTGTCGAAGTAGCGCGTCACGCCGTCGTCCATCACCCAGTTGTCATAGAGACGAAAAGAGAGGAGGACCGCTTTTTTGACCCACTGATTGACGACCCAGTCGCCGACGCCCCGGCGCTCCGCAACGCGAATCTCACCCCGGTCGAGCCCTGCGATGACTCTATCCACGACATCGCGAAGATCTTGCGGTGCGCTGGTGGGGGAGAAACGGGCGCGCTCTTCAAATGCGGCATCGATCGTCGCGGCAACCTGCTGCCAGTCCATCTGCACTCCTTTCGCTCGTGAATCGTTAGCAAACAGTCAATGTTATCATGCGCGCCCGGTGAATGGTCGGGTTGGTCATGAGGCTTTTGCGAATCAAGCTTTCGGGATTCAAAACCTTTGTCGATCCCACGGTGATCGCGGTCGATACCCCCTTTGTCGCGATCGTCGGCCCCAACGGTTGCGGCAAATCGAACGTGATCGACGCCGTTCGCTGGGTGTTGGGCGAAACCCGTGCCTCGAGCATGCGGGCGCAGTCGATGACGGAGGTGATCTTCAACGGCAGCAGCGGCCGGAAACCCTCTGCCCGTGCGAGTGTTGAACTCCTCTTCGACCCGGAAAACGACCCGCGGCTCGGCGCATGGGCCCGCTACGAGACGTTATCGGTCAAGCGGGTGGTCGAGCGCCAGGGTGACTCGAGCTATTTTCTCAATGGACAACGGGTGCGGCGCCGCGACGTCCTCGACCTCTTCCTCGGAACGGGGCTGGGTCCCCGCGCCTACGCGATCATCGAACAGGGGATGGTGAGCCGCCTGATCGAAGCGAAACCAGAGGAGTTGCGCCACCTCCTTGAAGAGGCTGCCGGCGTGACCCGCTACCGCGAGCGGCGCAAGGAGACCGAAGCGCGCCTCGCTGAGACCGAGGCCCACCTGGCTCGTCTCGAGGAGCGGCTCACTGCGCTCGCCGAGAGCGAAGCGCACCTCAAAAGCGAAGCGGAGACCGCTCGACGGTGGCGGGAGCTCACCGCGCAGCGAGAGCGGTGCGAACGGCTGCTTCTCGCGGTTCGCTTTCGCCGCGCCGAGGAGGCACTCACACTGAGACGTGCAGCCGAGGAGGAGGGGGCGGCGGCGCTCACCGCGTGGCAAGAGACCCACCGCCGATTGACGGAGGCGTACGCCAACGCACAGCGTGCCTACCGCGCCGCTACCGAGGCGCTCGACGCGTCCCAGGCCCGTTTCTATGAAGCGCAAGCTCACCTCGTTGATCTGCGCCACCGCGCACAAGAGGCACAGTTGCGCGAACAGGCGCTCAGCAATGAACGCACGACGCTTCAAGCTGAGCGGGCGCGTTGGCAGAGCGAAGCAGTGCGGTTGGCCGGGGAGTGGGAAACGTGCCGCGAACGGTTGGCCGAGCTCGCTGCGCGCAAAGAGGCGTTTGACGAAACATGGGAGCGCGTGCAAGAGCGTTTCGCCGCAAGTGACCGGGCGTTGCAGGGGAAGCGGCAGATCGCGGAACGACTGGTCCGGGAGCGCCACGACCTGGATAAAGCGCTCACCCAGGTGCGGTTTCATCGCGAGCGCGCCGAAAAGGATCGTCAAAAAATGGTTGCGCAGATCGCACAACTGGAAAAGGAATTCGCCCAACCCCCTGAGGAGGCCGTCGATGCTGCGCAGCTGCGCAGCGATGAGGAGGAGGTGAACAAGCGAATCGCCGAAATCGCGCGGCCGCTCGCCGAGGTTGAAGCCACGCTCGCAACACTGGAACGTGCGCAGCGCGAGGCCGACGCGGCGCTTGCCCGTTGGCGGGAGCAGCGGGCCGAAGCGGCGGGGCGGATTGAGATGCTCGAACGCAACCTCGCCCGGAGCGCGCGACCTCCTTCAACCGCACAAGAGCCCCTATTGCCGCAATTGTGGCAAGAGATTCGCGTGGCGGCAGAGGACAGCGTTGCGGTTGCGCTGGCCCTCGCCCACTGGATGAAGAGTATTCCGGGCGCTGAGAAGTGGCAGAGCGCCCCAACCCCCAGCGGCTGCGCCGTTCGTCGTCAGCCTCTTCCCGCCCCATCGGCTCCCGATTCCCTCTCTGCGCCAGATGGGGTCGTTCCGCTTCTCTCCCGGATCGAGGCAACGACCCCGGAACTGAAGGAGTGGCTGGCCGGGGCGCTTGCCCACCTCTGGGTGTGCGATACGGCAAGCGCCGAGATCGACGCGTGGGTGCTCGCCACCGGCGCCACTGTGATCACCCGCGACGGCCTCCAGATCACACCGTGGGGCTGGGTTCCGCGCGAGGCAAACGAAAAAGGGGAGAGCGTCGCGCTCATCGAGATGCAGGCGGAGCTTGACACCTGGCAAGCCCAAAGGGTGGCGATCGACGAGGCGCTCAGTCGCGCCGAACACGAGGCGGCTCAGCTTGCCGAAGCCATTCGCGCGAAAAGGGCCGAATGGTCGCAGCTCCAAGAGGAGCGCGAGCGGTGGCTCACCCGCGCCAAAGAGCTCGCGCGCGCCATTGCGCAAGCGCAAACGCAGCAAAAGTGGGCGGAAAAGTGGCAACAGGAGCGGCGCGAGCGGTGGGCGACGCTCCAAGCCGAAAAAGAGCGATGGGAAGAGGAGATCGCCCTGCGGGGTGAGGAGGAAGAGGGGATCCGCGAACGGTTGGCGCTCGTCGATGAGTCGCTCGAGAGCGCCCAAATCGCGGTGCGCGAAGCCGAACAAGCGTGGCAAGCGGCCCAAAGGGCGCTGCGCGAGCTCGAGCAGGAGCGCCAGGCAATCCAGTATGAACAGCAACAGCTTGAGCGTCACGAGGCATTGCTCGCCCAAGCGCTTGCGCGCGCCCAAGAGGAGCAGGAACGCCTCGGCCAGCGGCTCGAATCCCTTCTTCGCACGGCAAACGACGCGGAACCCGGCCCGCAACCGGAGGAGATCGCTCACGCCGCCCATCTTCTCGACGAGGCGGAACGTGCGCTGCGTGCCGCGCGTGAAGAGGTCGCGATTTGTGAGGATCGACTCCGGCAGAGCGAAACGGCGCTTCGTACCCATGAGCAGCAGCACGAGACGCTGCAGAACACGTGGCAACAGGCGCACGATGCGCGCGTTGAAGAAGAGGCGAACCTGCGGCGTTGGCAAGAGCGCCTCAACGAGTGTGCCGCCGACCTCGATGCGCTGTTTGTTCAAGTGCCCTACCTCGACGAGCGCAAACTGGAGAGGGAGATTGCGACGCTCACGCAGACGATCGACGCCCTAGGCCCAGTCAATCATGCCGCTTTTGCTGCGCTCGAAACGGTTGCCGCGGAACTCACGACATTGCGCACCCAGTGTGCCGATATCGCCACTGCAGCCGAGACGCTTCGTGCGGCGATCCGAACGATCGACCGCGAGACCCGCGAGGCGCTGCAGAGCACCTTTGCCGCAGTCAATCGCGCGTTTGCTGCCCGTTTTGCCCAACTCTTCGGCGGCGGTCACGCCGAACTCCTCTTGACCGGTGAGGAGATTCTGGACGCCGGCGCGAGGATCATCGCCCAGCCGCCGGGCAAAAAGAACGGCACGATTCAGATTCTTTCGGGTGGCGAGAAAGCGCTCACCGCAATCGCACTCGTCTTCGCCTTTTTCGACCTCAACCCCGCCCCGTTCTGCCTCCTCGACGAGGTCGATGCGCCGCTCGATGATGCCAACACCGAGCGCTACGCGCACCTCATTCGGGCAATGGCCGACAAGACCCAGTTTTTGGTCATCACCCACAACAAAGTGACCATGGCGGCTGCTGATCGCCTCATCGGTATCACGATGCGTGAGCAGGGGGTGTCGAAAGTAGTGGACGTCGATATCGAACGTGCCGTACAATTGGATTCACTGACCACTTGACCTTCAATCCGAGGACAGCGAAAAAGAATGGATACGCAACTCTTGCTCGCGTTGGCTGGAATTGCTGCCCTGGCAGGGGTCGGTTTCTGGGCCTATACGGCGTGGCAGACCCATCTTCACCGCAAACGGCTCGAAGAGAGTTTTGCGCTCCGCGGTGAGGGCGAGCGAGCAGAATCCGAAGCGGAAGATCGTTTCCACCTCTTTGGCCCGACCAAACGCAGTACGGCTGAGCAGCAAGAGAGCAAGGCGAACGAACCGCGTCGCCCGGAGCGTCCGCCAGAGCACCCCAGGCACCTCCATCGCCGTGTCGATCTGATGGTGACGCTGACCGCGCCAGACGCTATTTCCCTTGCGCAACTGCGTGAAACGTTGATCGCTGAATTTGCCGACGCGGGAGACCTCCCGATGCGGTGGCACTTCTTCGACGACACCGACAACGACTGGCAACTCCTCACCATCGAGAGCGACGGTACGGCGCATAAACTGTTGGCGGCACTCCAACTCTGCGACCGCTCTGGTCCAATCGGCGAGCGGGAGTACCTGCGGTTTACCGGTGGGATCGAACGGGTCGCCGACCGGTTGGGTCTGGTTTTCGACCAACTGGAGCCCCGGACGACGGTGCTGCGACGCGCGCAGGAGCTCGACCGCTTCTGCCACGAGGTCGACCTCCAGATCGCGATCAACCTCAAACCGCGGGAAGGGCTCTTGCGTGGAACCAAAGTGCGTGCCGCAGCAGAGGCCTACGGGATGCGTCTTGATGAGGACGGGATCTATCGCCTCTACGACGAGAGTGGCCAACCGCTTTTTGCGCTGATGGATGCAGCAGGGGAGCCGTTCATCGCTGCCGAGATGCGCGTCCGTCAGGTTCCTGGCGTGACGTTGCTCCTGGAGACGGCGCGCATCCCGACGGTGGCGATTTTCGACCGGATGGTCGCGTTTGCGGAAAAACTCAAAAAGACGCTCGACGCCGAGGTGGTCACTGACGACGGCGCTCCGCTCTCCCCCGAAGCGATCAAGTGGCTGCGCACCCAGACGGAAAAGAGCCACGAGCGGATGCGGCAGTTCGAAGTGCCACCGGGTAGTCCTCTCGCGCAACGGCTCTTTCGCTGACTGCACTTTGGAGTCGTGCTTTGACCGAGCAGAGACCTTCGCAAGTGCCGCAAGAGGTGGTGGCGCGCGTCGCTGAGTTGCGCGAAACGATCCGGCGGCTTGACGTCGCCTACTACGTGGAGAACGAGCCCCTCGTTCCCGACGCCGAGTACGACCGTCTCTTTCGCGAGCTCGAATCGCTCGAAGCGCAATACCCTGAGCTCGTCACCCCAGATTCCCCCACCCAACGGGTAGGAGGAGCGCCTGCGCCCGAGTTCCGCGAGGTGATCCACGAAGTCCCGATGTTGTCGCTCGCGAACGCCTTCACCACGGACGAGGTCGAGGCGTTCGATCGCCGCTGCCGTGAGGGGTTGGGGGTGGCGCGCGTGCGCTACGCGTGCGAACCGAAATTCGACGGGGTCGCGATCTCGCTCCTCTACCTCGACCGGCAACTGGTTCGAGCGGCGACGCGCGGCGACGGCACCACAGGGGAGGATGTCACCGCAAACGCCCGGACAATCCGCTCGATTCCGTTGCGGTTGCCCGAGCGGGCTCCTGAGCTGTTGGAGGTGCGCGGTGAAGTGGTGATGACCCACGCCGATTTTGCGCAACTGAATGCCCGGCAGCTTGCGGCCGGCGAAAAGACCTTCGCCAATCCCAGGAACGCCGCTTCGGGCAGCCTCCGACAGCTCGACCCGAGAATTACCGCCCAGCGGCCGTTGCGCTTCTTTGCCTACCAGTGGGTTCGGGCCGAAGGGGGGGAATCGCCCCGCTCGCACTCCGAAGCCCTCACCTGGCTCGAGGAGATGGGCTTTCCCGTCAGCCGTTGGCGGAGAATGGGCGAGGGGGTCGAGACACTGCTCTCCTTTTATGAAGCCATGCTCGCGGAACGGCCGCGGTTGCCGTTTGATATTGACGGCGTGGTCTACAAGGTGGATGACTTTGCCGAGCAGCAACGCCTGGGGTTTGTGGCGCGCGCCCCCCGCTGGGCGATCGCCCATAAATTCCCGCCGGAGGAGGCAATAACTCAGCTGCTCGCGATCGACGTACAGGTCGGGCGGACTGGGGCGCTCACGCCAGTGGCGCGCCTTGCGCCGGTTGCAGTGGGCGGGGTGACGGTCGCGAACGCGACGCTCCACAACGAGACTTTTATTCACCAACAGGACATCCGCGTCGGCGATTGGGTGGTCGTTCGGCGTGCAGGTGACGTCATTCCCGAGATCGTCCGTGCGCTCCCCGAGCGGCGGTCCGGAAACGAGACGATCTTTGCGATGCCTACCCACTGTCCGGTCTGCGGCTCCCACGTCGAGCGCGATCCCGAGAAGGCGATCGCCTACTGCACCGGCGGACTCTACTGTCCAGCACAGCGCAAAAGGGCACTTGAGCATTTCGCGAGCCGCCGGGCGATGGACATCGAGGGGCTGGGGGAGAAGTTGATCGCCGAGCTCGTCGACCGGGGCTGGGTCCGAACACCCGCCGATCTCTACGACCGGGAGAATCTCTCCATTGAGCGGCTGGCTACTTTGCCGCGCATGGGGCCGAAGTCGGCCGCGAATCTCGTTGCGGCGATCGACCGCAGCCGTCGCACGACGTTGCCCCGTTTTCTCTACGCGCTGGGCATTCGCAACGTCGGCGAAGCAACCGCCAAAGATCTCGCGCGCCATTTTGGGTCACTCGAGAGAATCATCCACGCGCGTGACGAAGAGCTCCTCGCTGTTCCGGAGATTGGACCGGTGGTCGCGCAGTCGATCCGCCAGTTCTTCTCTGAGCCGCACAACCTCGAGGTGATCGCCGCGTTGCGTCGCCATGGGGTCACCTGGCCCGAGGAGGGAGCTGAAGCAAAGGGAGTGGGTGCGGGACAAACGCCCCATCCTGCCGGGTCCTCCTTCGGTTCTTCCGCTTCCCAAGCGCTTGCGGGGCTCACCTTTGTGCTGACGGGAACGTTGCCGACGCTCACGCGGGAAGAGGCGACCCAATTCATTGAGGCCCATGGCGGCAAGGTGACCAGTTCCGTCTCGAAAAAGACCAGTTTTGTCGTCGTGGGGAGCGACGCCGGAAGCAAATTGCACAAAGCTGAAGCACTGGGCATACCGCTTCTCGACGAAGCGGGTTTGCGGCAATTGATTGACGAACGTAGCCAAAAGGAGCAGAAATGACCCGACCTGTGGTCCGTAAAGCGGTTTTTCCTGTTGCGGGAATGGGGACACGCTTTTTGCCCGCCACCAAGGCAAGCCCCAAAGAGATGTTGCCGATCGTCGATAAACCCCTCATCCAGTATGCCGTGGAAGAGGCAGTTGCGGCAGGAATCACCGAACTGATTTTTATTACCGGCCGAACGAAACGGTCGATCGAAGACCATTTCGACAAGGCGTACGAACTCGAATCGGAGTTGGAACATCGCGGCAAGAAGGCGCTCCTCGAGGTCGTCCGCAAGACGGTCCCCCAGGGGGTGACCTGTATCTACATTCGCCAACCCGAGGCGTTGGGTTTGGGCCACGCGGTGCTCTGCGCGCAACCGGTGGTGGGACATGAGCCGTTCGCTGTGCTCCTAGCCGATGACCTCTGTGACAACCCAGATGGGAAGCCGGTTTTGCAGCAGATGGTCGAAATCTTCGCCTACCACCGCTGTTCGGTGCTTGGGACGATGACCGTGCCGCGGGAACAGACGAAGCAGTACGGGATTGTGAGCACCGATCCGTGCGAGCAGGGCAATACCCGACGCATTCGCGGTATTGTCGAAAAACCGGAACCCGATAAGGCGCCGTCAACGCAGGCGGTGGTGGGGCGCTACATTTTGACTGCGGCGATTTTCGACCATCTGAAAAGGATCAAGCCGGGTGCGGGGGGCGAATTGCAACTGACCGACGCGATCAGCTCGCTTTTGCAAGAGGAGGCGGTCCTCTCCTACGCGTTTCAAGGGGTGCGCTACGACTGCGGTTCGAAATCGGGTTACCTGCAAGCCACCGTCGAATTTGCGCTCCGCCACCCCGAGGTTGCCGATCCTTTTCGCGCCTACCTCAAGGAGCGCGCAGCCGCCCTTTAGTCCTCCAGCAGCTCCCCTGAAGAGAGGCGGCGTTGGCCGCCTCTCGCGGGTTACCTCTAACGGGAGATCACCCCTTAGGCCTCGTCACGGGCAGCTTTGCGCCGCTCATGTTCCTTGAGAAAGCGCTTGCGCAACCGGATGCTCTTCGGCGTAATCTCAACCAGTTCGTCGTCGTCGATGAATTCCACTGCCCGTTCGAGGGTGAGCTCGATCGGTGGGGTCAGGCGTATGGCTTCGTCGGACCCGGAAGCGCGGATGTTGGTCAGCTGTTTGGTTCGCACCGGATTGACCACCAGGTCGTTTTCGCGGCTGTGGATACCGATGATCATCCCTTCGTAGACGGGATCACCCGGTTTGACAAACATGCGACCGCGCTCCTGGAGCTTCCACAGCGCGTAGGCGACACACTCGCCATCTTCCTGCGAAACCAGCACACCATTGTGGCGACCGGGGAGCGGCCCCGCATAGGGGGCGTACGCCTCGAAGATGTGGCTCATAAGGCCCGTCCCCCGCGTAAGCGTCAAAAATTCTCCCTGAAATCCAATCAACCCTCGGGCAGGGATACGGTATTCGAACCGGACACGCCCTTTGCCGTCGACACTCATGTCGATCAACTCAGCGCGGCGGCGCCCCAGCTCCTCCATCACCCCACCCTGATGGGCCTCGTCGATGTCGAGCGTCAGCCGTTCATACGGTTCGCAACGAACCCCATCGATCTCCTTGAAGACGACACGGGGGCGGCCTACCGCGAGTTCGTACCCTTCACGCCGCATGTTTTCGAGCAAAATGGTCAAGTGGAGCTCACCCCGACCTGAAACCTCGAAACTTTCGGTCGATTCGTCACCGAATTCGACCCGGAGCGCAACATTTTTCAACAACTCCTTTTCCAGCCGATCACGGATCTGGCGGCTGGTGACATATTTCCCCTCCCGTCCAGCAAGCGGGGAGGTATTGACCATGAAGGTCATGGTCAAGGTCGGCTCGTCTACGGTAATCGGGGGGAGGGGCTGGGGATTTTCCAAGTCACACAGGGTGACGCCGATCCCGATGGGGGTGATGCCACTCACCATCACGATATCGCCGGCCGCGGCTTCATCGACCGGTACCCGTTCCAGCCCACGGAAGCCGAGAATCTGTCCCACTTTCGCCTTCCCCAGAAGCGTCTCGCCGCGGTAGACCCCCACCTCCTGGTTGGGGCGGAGCACCCCTTGCTTGATCCGGCCGATGCCGAGCTGCCCCAGGTAGTTCGAGTGATCGATCGAAGCGATCAGCAGCTGCAGAGGGGCGTTACGGTCGACGGGCGGTGGCGGAACATGCTTGAGAATCGCCTCGAAAAGAGGGCGCATGTCTGAAGAGGGGGTCGCGGGATCGAGTGTGGCAAAGCCGTTCAACGCTGAAGCATAGACGACGGGGAAATCGAGCTGCTCCTCGGTTGCATCCAGTTCGGCAAAGAGGTCAAAGGTGGCGTTGATCACCCAATCGGGGCGCGCGCCAGGGCGGTCGATTTTGTTGATGACGACGATCGGTTTCAACCCCTGAGCGAGCGCTTTCTGGGTGACGAAGCGAGTCTGGGGCATGGGGCCTTCCACCGCATCGACGAGCAGCAATACGCCATCGACCATCGAAAGAACCCGTTCCACCTCGCCGCCAAAGTCGGCGTGTCCAGGGGTGTCGATGATGTTGATGTGGGCGTCACGGTAGGTGATTGCACAGTTTTTGGCAAGGATCGTGATCCCCCGTTCCTTTTCGAGATCGTTGCTATCGAGGATCCGTTCCCCCATGGTCCGGTGGTCGGCAAAAGTACCCGATTGTTTCAGCAGTTGATCGACGAGTGTGGTTTTGCCGTGGTCGACGTGGGCGATGATGGCAATGTTGCGAATCTGAGCGGGTGCAGTCATAGAATGGGTGCAGTGCGTTTTCCGAAGACGGCATTATACGTGGGTGGGGATGATGCCGCGCGAAACGTCACTCC
>NZ_BAAHXE010000020.1:0-37900 GCF_054657095.1 Hydrogenophilus islandicus
ATGTCCTAGGCCTCTAGACGATAGGGACGCAGCCTTAACCTCTTCGTGGTGGAGGTAAGCGGATTCGAACCGCTGACCCCTTGCATGCCATGCAAGTGCTCTACCAACTGAGCTATACCCCCCCAGCGCAGAAGAAGAATTATACCGACGCCAACGAACGTTGTAAACCCCTGCTCGTTTGCGTGGCGGAGAGGGCGGGATTCGAACCCGCGTCAGGGTATTACCCTGAACACGCTCTCCAGGCGTGCGGTTTAAACCACTCACCCACCTCTCCGTGAAGGCGGCATTGTAGCATACTCTTTTCGGGTACAATCGTCGAAACGGGATCTGGAAAACACCATGGGTTATCGCCTCAGCAAAATCTACACACGGACGGGAGACAACGGCACCACCGGTTTGGGTTCAGGAGAGCGCACAGGGAAAGATGACCCACGGATTGATGCGCTCGGCACCGTCGATGAGCTCAACGCCGTGTTGGGGCTCCTGGCGTGTGAGCAACTTCCTGATGATCTCGCCGCGTTGGTGATTCGCCTGCAACACGAACTCTTCGACCTGGGCGGCGAGCTCTGCATGCCCGGGATGACGCTCTTTCCGGAGCGCCGCGTCGACGACCTCGAAAACGAACTCGACCGACTCAACACGGAACTGAAGCCACTCAAAGAGTTCATCCTGCCCGGCGGGACGCGCGCTGCGGCATTGGCGCACCTTGCGCGCACCGTTTGCCGCCGCGCTGAACGAACTGTGGTTCATCTTGCGCGAAGCGAGCCTGAGGAGCGGTTGCGGCCGGTAATCGCCCGCTATCTGAACCGCCTCTCGGACCTCCTCTTTGTGCTCGCCCGCACCCTCAACGCCCGCGCCAACACGCCGGATGTTTTGTGGCAAAAACGGCTGGTGGCCCCGACGGCGAAAGAGGAATAATCACCCACGACCCGCCGGCAGCGGGGAAACCGCCTTACGGTTACCCGGTGGGCGGTTCCGCTCGGTCAGTCATCCTGCCGCGAAAGCAGCGCGCGGCGCAGTTGCACGGCGTGCGCAAGCCCCTCCAAGAGCGCGACCGTCTCTTCCCAGCCGATACAGGCGTCGGTGATGCTCTTGCCATATTCGAGCGATTTTCCAGGGATCAGATCCTGACGCCCCTCCTTGAGGTGCGATTCGATCATCACGCCGATGATCCGCTCCTCCCCTTGGGCCAACTGATCCCCGACTGCTTGCGCGACCTCGATCTGGCGACGGGGATCTTTGCGGCTGTTGCCGTGGGAGCAGTCGATCATCACACGCGCCGGCAAACCGGCTTTCGCCATCTCTTCACACGCCGCCTGGACACTTGCCGCATCGTAATTGGGCTCTTTACCGCCGCGCAAAATGATGTGGCCATCTTCGTTGCCTGCGGTGCTCACGATCGCCGAATGGCCCGCCTTGGTCACCGAGAGGAAATGGTGTGGCGCCTGCGCCGCCTTCACCGCGTCGATCGCGATCTTGACGTTGCCGTCGGTGCCGTTTTTGAACCCGACGGGACAGGAGAGTCCCGAGGCGAGCTCGCGGTGGACCTGGCTCTCGGTCGTGCGGGCGCCAATCGCCCCCCACGCGATCAAGTCGGCAATGTATTGCGGCGTAATCATGTCGAGGAATTCAGTCCCTGCAGGAACCCCCATCGCGGTGATCGCGCAGAGGAGTTTCCGGGCGATACGGATCCCGTCATTGATGCGAAACGACCCGTCGAGATAGGGGTCGTTGATCAACCCCTTCCACCCGACCGTCGTTCGGGGCTTCTCGAAATAGACCCGCATCACCACGAGGAGCTCATTGCGCCAACGCTCCGCTTCGTTTTTGAGCCGCTGGGCGTATTCGATGGCTGCCTCGGGGTCGTGAATTGAGCATGGGCCAACCACCACGATGAGACGATCATCGGCGCCGTGGAGAATGCGGTGGATCGCCTGACGCGCTTCGAAGGTCGTCTGCGCCGAGGTCACCTCCGCAGGGAATTCCCGCAGCACGTGAATCGGTGGAACGAGCTCCTGAATATCGCGAATGCGCGTGTCATCGATGTGAAAACGAACAGCAGAGCGGGGATTCATCATTCGGTTTTTCCCTGAGTGGGCGTGGATCGTTGCGCACTTTTCGGCCGAAAAGCGGGAATCACGTCGGGATCGGTCTCCAGATAGGGGCCACCGATGAGGTCGATGCAATAGGGGATCGCGGCAAAAATCCCCTTGTGACGCCAAGTGCCATCGTCCCAGCGCAACCCCTCGAGGGTCTCTTGGATCGCCTTGGGCTGGCCGGGGAGATTGACGATCAGGGTCTTGCCCCGCACCACCGCCACTTGCCGTGAAAGAATTGCTGTCGGGACGAAGTTGAGGCTGATCCTGCGCATCTCTTCGCCAAAACCGGGCAACTCCCGCTCCCCGACCGCCAGGGTCGCCTCAGGGGTGACGTCGCGCGGCGCCGGCCCCGTGCCCCCCGTGGTGAGAATCAAGCAACACCCCACCTCGTCGGCGAGGCTCACTAACGTCGCTTCAATCACCGGACGCTCGTCAGGAATCAGACGCGTCTCGGTGCGAAATGGGGTGATGAGCGCGCGCTTGAGCCACGCCTCAAGCGCCGGAATCCCTTTGTCTTCGTAGAGACCGCTTGAGGCGCGGTCGCTGATCGACACCAAACCAATCACGACCTCTTGCTCTGTCATCTGAGTAGCTCCCCTTCATGGTCTTGTAAAGCATCGTGCCGTTGCGGCAACGGCAACCGGAGATGGGCTTCGATTGCGCCGCGCAGTTCGCTCACCAGGCGGCGAAAGGGAGCGGCGTCAGCGGGTTCTGTCGCACGCCCACGCAACGCCTGACGACGCAACTGCCGCCAATGGGGCGCATCGGAGTCGGGAAAACGGGAGAGGAGTTCGCCCAAGAGCGATTCGTCGGCAAGAAACGCTTCCGCAAGCTGCTCCGCTTCCCGCTGGTGGCGGGCGTCCATGAGCCCCCCCGGCCGCAAGGCCTCGATAAGATTTTTGAGCGCCTCCAGCTCGTACGCCTGGAGGAGCCGTCCGACATACTGCATCTGCCGCCGGTAGGCTTCAAACTGCCCGGCAAGGCGTCGTGCTTCGGCAAGCGCCGCGGCGAGCTCGCGCGGCAAATCGAGCCACTCGAGCCGTTCGCGCGGCAGCGCCACCATCGCCTCACCGAGCACCTGCAGCTCGTGCATGCGCGCTTTGCGGCGGGTTTTCGAAAGGATCTCTGGTTCCATTATAGAATTATCGCAAATTTTCCGCGAGGATCGTCGATGAGTGAACTCCCCTCCTTGAACTCATGGCGCGCGCAGCTCGAAGCAATTGCGGTGGAGACTACCAAAATGGCGCGCCGCGCCGGTGCCGACGCGCAGGCAGTGGTCACCGACCGCGTTGGGCTCACCGCAACGGTTCGTAACGGCGCGATCGACACGATCGAATACCACCGCGAGCGTTCCCTATCGGTCACGGTCTATTGCGACGGGCGAACCGGTCATGCCGCAACCAGCGACCTCTCACCTCAGGCGATCGCAGCGGCAGTTCAGGCCGCAGTGGCAATTGCCCGACACACCGCGTCCGACCCCGCAGCGGGGCTTCCTGACCCCGAGTGGCTCGCGAACCCGCTTGAGGCGCCGTCACTCGACCTCTTCCACCCGTGGGCGATCGATGCCGAGCAAGCGGCGCACCTCGCGCGGCAGGTCGAAGAGGCGGGGCGGTCCTGCGCTGGAATCGTCAACTCGGAAGGGGCGAGCTGCACGACTGGCACCGAGGTGACTGCCACGGCCAACACCTTGGGTTTTTGCGGCACCACGGCGGAGAGCTATCACGCCCTCTCCTGCACCCTCCTTGCCGCGAGTGACGATGGTTCGCTCGTCCGCGACGGCTCATGGGCAAGCCGCCGCGCCGCAACGCTTCTGCTCGACCCTGAGCAACTGGGTTTAGAAGCAGCCGAGCGGACCCTGCGGCGCAGGAACGCCCGCAAGCTCCCCACCGGCCGCTATGCGGTCGTCTTCGAGGCCGAGGTGGCGCCAACGCTGCTCGCCCACTTCGTCGCTGCCGCAAGTGGCGGCGCCCTCTACCGCCGCGCCTCGTTCCTTTTGGAGCGGTTTGAGACACAGATCTTCCCCGAATGGTTTTCGCTCACGGAAGATCCGTGGCTTCCCCAAGGGTTCGGCTCCTGCCCCTTCGACGCCGAAGGGGTGCGGGTCGCCCCCCGCACCGTCGTCGATCACGGCCGCTGGGTTGGCCGCTTTCTGTCGACCTATTCGGCGCGGAAACTCGGACTTGCGAGCACCGGAAACGCGGGCGGCGCCCACAACCTGCTGCCCTCTGTCACCCACGAGTCGCTCGCGGCGCTTTTGCGCAGTGTCGACCGCGGGGTGTTGCTCACCGAACTCCTGGGGCACGGCGTCAATACCGTCACCGGCGAATACTCACGCGGCGCCGCCGGTTTCTGGTTTGAAGGGGGAGAGATCATCTACCCGGTCCATGAGATCACCGTAGCCGGCATGTTGCCCGAGTTTTTCGCCAACCTCGTGGGCGTAGCGCAGGACGCGCGAAGCGACCGCCGTTTTCGCCTCGGGAGCACCGCGATTGCTGCGGTGCAGATAGCCGGTCAATAAATTTTGCGCTATCATAAGCGGCGCTAACCGAACCACTCGGTTCGCTTGAATCAACCCATAGCACAGGAGGTCACTCATCATGGAACGTCGCCGTTTTCTCCAAGGGGCCGGGATCGCCGGCATTCTCGCTGCAGGAACCGCGCCAGCCGTCATTCACGCGCAGGAGGTGATCCGTTGGCGTCTCGCGTCGAGCTTTCCCAAATCACTCGACACCATTTTTGGCGCCGCAGAAGATTTCGCGAACGCCATCAAGCAGATGTCGGGCGGTAAGTTTGAAGTTCAAGTCTTTGCTGCAGGGGAGCTCGTTCCCGCGTTCGGCGTGCTCGACGCCGTCCAGCAAGGGACGATCGAACTCGCCCACACCGCACCCTACTACTTCTTCGGCAAAAATGAGGTCTTCGCGTTCGACTGTGCCGTGCCCTTCGGGCTCAACTCGCGGATGCTCACCGCCTGGATGTACGACGGCGGCGGTAACAAACTGATGAACGAGTTCTACGCGAAATACAACATCGTGAGCCTGCCGATGGGGAATACCGGCGCGCAGATGGGGGGTTGGTACCGCAAAGAGATCAAGTCGGTTGACGACATCAAAGGCTTGAAGATGCGCATCGGGGGCTTCGGTGGACGCGTGCTGGCCAAAGTTGGCGGCGTGCCGCAGAACATTCCGGGCGGTGAAATCTACCAAGCGCTCGAAAAGGGAACGATCGACGCCGCCGAATGGGTTGGCCCGTACGACGATCTCAAGCTCGGTTTCTACAAAGTGGCGCCTCACTACTACTATCCGGGCTGGTGGGAAGGGGGCGCCCAGCTCACCCTCTACCTCAACAAGGAGAAGTTCGCCGCGCTGCCCAAAGAGTACCAGGAGATGGTCCGTATGGCGGCGTCGCACGCCCACGTCATGATGCAGGCGAAATACGACGCCCGCAACCCCGAGGCGCTGAAACAGCTCATCGCCAACGGCGCTCAGCTCCACCGCTTCCCGAAAGATGTGATGGACGCCGCGTTCAAGGCACGCAACGAGGTTTATGCCGAACTCAACGACACCAACCCCGACTGGAAGAAGATCTACGGCGAATTCGAGAAGTTCCTGCGTGACCAATACGCCTGGTTCCGCCTCGCCGATCTGAGTTACGACCAGTACATGGCTTCAGTCAAGCTCTAATCCAACCCCTCTCCCCCCGCCGTTCCGCGGGGGGAGCCCTTCATTTCTTCTCTTTTCACCCGTGTGGAGGCAGCACAACGATGAAACCGCTCCTGGCGCTCTCGCGTGGCATCGACACCATCAACCGCACCTTGGGGCGAACCCTTTTGTGGTTGACCCTCATCATGACCCTCATCAGTGCCGTCAATGCGCTGGTACGCAAACTCTTCGACATGAGTTCCAACGCGTTTCTCGAAATCCAGTGGTATCTCTTTGCCGCAGTCTTTCTCTTGGGGTTGGGGTACGGTTTTCTCGAGAATGCCCACGTACGCATCGACTTGGTCGCCAACCATCTGTCGGATAAAACCCGCAACCTAATCGACGCGATCGGGATTATCCTTTTCGTCTTTCCCCTCTGCTATTTCATGGCGAGCTTTGCTTGGCCGATCGTCGTCCAAGCCTACGTCACGAGTGAGGTCTCGTCAAACGCTGGCGGGCTGATCCGTTGGCCCCTCTACGCGCTGGTCCCAGTGGGGTATGGGCTCCTGGCGCTTCAGGCCTTCGCCGAACTGGTGAAACGAATCGCGTTCCTGTTGGGTCACGGGCCCGACCCGTTGAAACAGTCTCCTTCCCACTAACCCCTGCGCACCGGAGTACTGGTCATGGCTCAATTTCTTGCTGCCCATTTTCCGCCGCTGATGTTTCTGGCGCTGCTCCTTTTTCTGCTGACCGGCTTTCCTGTCGCTTTTTCCCTTGCGTCGGCAGGTTTGCTCTTTGGTTTTCTCGGCATCCATTTCGGTATCTTCCCAGAGACCCTGTTCCATGCGTTGCCACTGCGCGTCTTTGGCATCATGCAGAACGAGACGCTGCTCGCGATCCCCTTCTTCACGCTGATGGGACTCATTCTGCAACGTTCTGGGATGGCTGAGGATCTTCTTGAGACGGCAGGGCAGGTTTTTGGTCCGATTCGCGGTGGTTTGGCGTTATCGGTCGTTCTGGTTGGGGCGCTTCTTGCTGCAACCACCGGTGTGGTGGCTGCTTCGGTCATCTCGATGGGGTTGATCTCTCTTCCAGTGATGCTTCGTTACGGTTACCACCGCGGCGTCATCGCCGGCGTGATCACTGCGTCGGGGACGTTGGCCCAGATCGTGCCGCCGTCGCTCGTCTTGATCGTGATTGCCGACCAGTTGGGCCGCAGCGTAGGGGATATGTACAAAGGGGCGCTCTTTCCGGCACTTGGCCTCATCGCCCTCTACCTCCTTTTCATCGCGGCGATCGCGCTCGTTCGCCCCCGCTGGGTTCCCGCGCTTCCTCCTGAAGCGCGCACCTTCCACGAAGCGAACGGTCGGAGCGGCTACCGTTCGCTGCTGGTCACGTTTTTGGCGATCACGGCGGCGTCGCTCCTCTTTGCCCAGTACTACGACGCGCTCCTCACCCAATGGAAAGGGCAGACCGTCACCACCCCCACTGACGCGAAAGTAGTGCTGGCTACCACCTTTGGCGCCTTCCTTGCCCTCGTATTGGCTGGAATCGATCGGGCGCTCGGGCACAAACTCCTCTCCCAGATGACCCACCGCGTGATCTTTGTGATGATCCCACCGCTCGTACTGATCTTCCTCGTCTTGGGAACGATCTTCATCGGGGTGGCGACGCCGACCGAAGGGGGGGCGTTGGGTGCGGTGGGGGCGATTGCCGTCGCACTCCTGCGCAAACGCTTTTCGTTGCCGATGCTCCGTGAGGCGCTCGAAGGGACGACGAAACTCTCGATCTTCGTGCTGGCGATTCTTCTGGGGTCAACCGTCTTCAGTTTTGTCTTCATTTCGGCAAACGGGCAGGAGTGGGTCAAAAGCCTCTTTGCCCACCTGCCCGGCGAGGCGTTGGGTTTTCTGATCTTTGTCAACGTCCTCGTCTTTATTTTGGGGATGTTTCTCGATTTCTTTGAGATCTCCTTCATCGTCTTGCCACTCCTCGCCCCCGTTGCCGAGCACTTGGGGATCGACCTCGTCTGGTTTGGCGTCTTGATCGGTGTGAACCTCCAGACCTCATTCTTGACCCCGCCGTTCGGCTTTGCCCTCTTCTACTTGCGGAGCGTCGCCCCGGCGAAACACTACACCGATCCGGTGACCCAAAAGACGATCGCACCGATCACCACGTGGGAGATCTACAAAGGGGTGATCCCGTTTATTCTGCTCCAAGTGGCGATGGTGGCTGCCGTAATGATCTGGCCGCAGCTCATCACTGCGAACTTAGACGCCGCCAACAAGGTGAATCTCGAAACGATCCAGATCCCCTTTGAGGGAACCGAAAGCGGCAGCTGGGGAGAGTCGAGCGAAAACTGACGTCCCGCGTGAGCGCGTTGCCCAGTGGGCAACGCGCTCTGTGGCCTGAAGGGGATCAGTCGAATTCGCCGCTCTGGACCCACTGCGCCGCTTTGAGCATCGCGAGCGCCTTGTTGCGCGTCTCTTGCCACTCGGCGTCGGGGTGGGAATCGGCAACGATCCCTGCCCCTGCCTGAACATGGACCTCTCCCTCTTTGACCACTGCGGTACGGATCGCGATCGCGAGGTCCATCTCCTGGTGAAACCCCAGATACCCTACTGCGCCGGCGTAGATGCCACGGCCGTGGGGTTCGAGCTCGTCGATGATCTCCAGCGCCCGCACCTTCGGCGCACCCGAGACGGTTCCCGCCGGAAAGGTGGCGCGAAGGACCGAGAGGAGCGACTCGCCCTCTTTCAGCACCCCTTCGACGTTGGAGACGATGTGCATCACGTGGGAATAGCGTTCGATCGCAAACGCTTCGGTGACCTTGACGGTGCCCGTTCGCGCCACTCGCCCGACGTCGTTGCGACCAAGGTCCAGGAGCTGCAGGTGTTCGCTGCGCTCCTTCTCGTCGGCCAGAAGCTCGCGCTCAAGGAGCGCATCCTCCGCCGGCGTCGCGCCACGGGGACGGGTGCCCGCGATGGGCCGGACGATCACCTTCTTCGCTTCGCCATCATCTTCGACGCGGACGAGAATCTCCGGCGATGCCCCCACGACGTGGAACGACTCGAAATTGAAGTAGAAGAGGTAGGGCGACGGGTTGAGTGAACGGATCGCCCGGTAGAGGGCAAGCGGTTCGCCGCTAAAGGGCTGGCTCATTCGCTGCGACAGCACCACCTGCATGATGTCGCCATCGACGATGTAGCGCTGCGCCCGCGCCACCGCCTCTTTGAACGCCGCTTCGGGAAAGCCAAAGGAGAGCGGAGCCGATTGCGCTGCGTCACCCCCCTCGTTCGCCGAGTGCCCCTCCCGCTCACCCCGCTCTCTGGGCCACTGGATCGGCTGACGGAGTTTGCGCTGGAGCTCCTCTAGCCGCTTCACCGCACGGCGGTAGGCGCCCGGCACACCAGGATCGGCATAGACCACCAGCGTCAATTTCCCGGTGAGGTTATCGACAATCGCGAGCTCCTCTGAAACGAGCAACAAGATGTCTGGGGTATGCAGTGGATCCGGTTTGGCGTGGGGGCTGCGGGCAAGCCGCGGCTCAATGGTGCGGATCGTCTCAAAGCCAAAGTAGCCGACAAGCCCGCCGATGAAACGGGGCAGCCCCTCGCGCGGCGGCGTTTTGATCCGGTTGAGATATTCGGCGATGAAATTGAGGGGGTCGCCGTAGTCACGCCGCTCGACCAGGCGGTTTCCGGTGAGGAGCAGCACTGTCCGCCCATAGACCTCGATCCGGCTCGGGGAAGAGAGGCCGATGAACGAATAGCGCCCAAACCGCTCCCCCCCCTGAACCGATTCGAGGAGATAGGTCCAGGGTTCGTTGGCGAGTTTCCAGTAGATCG
Organism: Hydrogenophilus islandicus; assembly: GCF_054657095.1. Lineage (NCBI taxonomy): Bacteria > Pseudomonadati > Pseudomonadota > Hydrogenophilia > Hydrogenophilales > Hydrogenophilaceae > Hydrogenophilus > Hydrogenophilus islandicus. Next base: position 9,583 of record NZ_BAAHXE010000020.1, read on the forward strand.
AGAGCGGGGTATCGAGATCGCACACGATGGTGCGCGTCACCGGAATCCGGTTGTACCCCGCCTCGGCAAGCGCGTCGAACTCCTCTTCGGTCAGTGTCACAAGTCACCCTCTCCTCAACCACTAAGCCAAGAAGTTTATCACTTCCGGCAACTGGTCGAGGTAGGCGGTACATGGAACCTCTGAGATCGGTTGCCCTTCGCTGTAACCGTAGGTCACGAGAAAGACGGGCATCCCAAGGGCGCGGGCCGCCAAGGCGTCGTTACGCGAGTCACCGACCATCACCGCCGCGGTGGGTGAAACCCCGCCAAACTGGGCGAGTGCATGAGTGAGCATCGCCGGATCGGGCTTTTTTACGGGGAGCGTGTCGCCGCTCACGACCGTTGCGAAAAAGGGGGCGATGCCAAGTTTTTCCAAGAGCGGTAGGGTAAATTGCGCCGCTTTGTTGGTCACGACGGCAAGTTTCCGCCCCTCGTCGCGTAAAGCCGCAAGGGTCTCCCAAGCCCCCGGGTAGAGGCGGCTCTGCGCACCGTTCACCGCCGCGTAGTGGCGGCGAAAGGTCGTCTGTGCCCGCTCCAACACCTCCCGATCAGCCGCCTGAGCGCCGAGCGCACGGCGCACCAGCTCGTTGATCCCTTGACCGACAAAGGTGGCGATCTCTTCAAGGGTTCGTTGCGGCAGCCCCATCTCAGTGAGCGTGCGATTCGCCGCTTCCGCAAGATCGGGGAGGGTGTCGACAAGCGTCCCGTCGAGGTCAAAGAGCACCGCCTCCGCCCGATAACGGGTTGCCGGAACACTCGTCATCAACGCACCCCCGCGAGTGCGGCGCGGAACTGCGCGATCACTGTGTCGTAGCGGTTGGGGTCGCTCTCTCTCCCCGCGCCAAAGACCGCTGAACCGGCGACGAAGACGTCGGCACCCGCCGCGGCAATCGCGGCGATGTTGTCGACCTTGACCCCGCCGTCGACCTCAAGCCAGATGTGGCGTCCGCTCTCTTCGCGGTAGCGGTCGAGGATCTGGCGCGCCTGACGGAGCTTCGCGAGCGTCGACGGGATGAATTTTTGACCGCCAAACCCCGGGTTGACGCTCATCAAAAGGACGAGATCGACCTTGTCAAGCACGTGATCGAGCCAGACGAGCGGCGTGGCCGGGTTGAAGACGAGCCCCGCCTGGCAGCCGCAATCGCGAATCAGCGACAGTGTTCGGTCGACGTGTTCCGACGCTTCAGGGTGAAACGAGATGAGATTGGCACCCGCTTTCGCGAACTCCGGCACGAGCGCATCAACGGGCTTCACCATCAAATGGACGTCGATCGGCTTGTCGGTGTAGGGGCGGATCGCCTGACAGACCAGGGGGCCGACGGTGAGGTTGGGGACGTAGTGGTTGTCCATCACGTCGAAGTGGATCCAGTCGGCGCCCGCAGCGGCAACCGCGCGGACCTCCTCCCCGAGGCGGGCAAAATCGGCAGAAAGGATACTGGGGGCAAGCAGATGCGAGGTCATGGGAGACTCCTTGAGAGGTCAATGGGAAACCGGTTCGGAGAGCACGAGGAGCGTATGGTGGTTCCATTCGAGGTGATCTCCGAGGTGGAGAAGCGAGACACCCCTTGCGACCGCGCCATTGCGCCGCACCGTACTCTGCTCAGGAGCCACTAAGAGGAGCCGCAAACCGTCCCACACCAAGGTGGGCGCGTCGGGAGCGTCACCCAAGCGGGTCACCCGTTTGGTGATGCGCTGCCTTCTCCCGGTCTGTACTGAAACGAGTAGAGGAGCGGCGGGAAGAGGCGAGGGTTTTTCCCGCGGCTGCCAGGGAAATACCTGCGGAGCGGTGGCGAGGGCGCAAAAGTGGAGGCGAAAGGGGCCGATGCGGATTCTCTCCCCGACTTTCAGTTTGCCGCGGTCGATCCGCTCCCCATGGAGGAGCACGCCATTTTTGCTTCCCAGATCTTCAACGAGCAGTTCGTCGAAAAAGGGGGTAAGCATAGCGTGGCGGCCGCTCACCGTCGGGTCGTCGAGGACGATATCGTTGTCTGCGTCACGACCAATCCGGTAGAGGGGCAAAACGAGCGGCAGCCGCCAGAGGAGCGTCTCGCGATAAAAGAGCTCCAACGCCGCGGTGGGCGCGGTGCGCAAGAGATCGAGCGATAGGTTTGCCTCCACGCCGCGCCTCCGCTTAGTAGGGAAGCTCCTGCCCCAAACCGAGTGCTTCTGCCCGTTCGAGCACACGCGCAGCGACCGCAATATCCTGAATCGCCATCCCCTGGGACTCAAAGAGGGTGATCGCCTGCGCGTCGACTCGCCCCGGGCGGATTCCCGCAATCACTTCTCCGAGTTCTGCCCAGAGTCCCGGGCGGGTTCGCCCCTTCTCGAGTGCGGGAAGCAGATCACCCGCCTCTTTGAGAGCGACTTCGCGGCTATCGACGACGATCCGGTCAGCCCGAACGACCGCCTTCTCCGGGATCTCCTGCCGGGCAAGGCTATTGGAACCAATCGCGTTGAGGTGCATCCCCGGAGCGACCCACTCGCCATCGAAGACGGGAGTCGCCGAGGTGGTCGCGGTGACGACGACGTCTGCCCCGCGCATCGCCTCCTCAGCGCGCTCCACGGGGTAAGGGACCATCGCCACCTCCAATTCCGCCCCAAGCCGCTGGCAAAAGGCCTCGGCGTTGGCGTAGCGGCGCGCCACCACCCGGATCTCTTGCCACGAGCGAACCGCCACCGCAGCCCGCACCTGCCCCTCCGCCTGCCAACCCGCACCAAAGAGGGTGAGCACCGCGGCGTCTTGCCGCGCGAGGTGGCGAATCGCTACCCCACCGGCTGCCCCGGTCCGCATCATCCCCATCCAGTCGGCGGCAATCACCGCGACCGGCTCGCCCGTCGAGATGCGGTAGAGATGGACCCAGAAACGGGTCCCCTCACGCGTCGAGGTATAAACCTTGAATCCCGTCAGATCGAGAGACGGAACCGCCCCTTGCAGCAGGTGGGTGATCGATCCGGGCAACCGGACCCGTTGCCGGGGGAGGTCTACCAAAGCCCCTTCTGCATGCAACTTCATTACCTCTTCGACCGCCGCAACGGCTTCAGTCATTGTGAGGCACTGTTGGACTTCGCTTTCACTGAGATAGCGGGTCATGGTCGATTCCTCTAGTTGAGTTCGATCGTATCGTACCGCAGGCACGGTGTAAATAAAAAGCCAGTGAACCGGAGTTCACTGGCCTTGAATGACGGGAACGATCGCTTAGCCCAAGAGCTTTTTCATCAGTTTGCCCATCTCGGAGGGGTTACGGGTGACCGTAAACCCACACTCCTCCATGATCGCGAGCTTGGCTTCAGCGGTATCGGCGCCTGAGGAAATGAGCGCACCGGCATGCCCCATCCGCTTACCCGGGGGGGCAGTAACGCCCGCAACGAACCCGACGACCGGTTTTTTGAAGTGCTCTTTGCACCAGAGCGCCGCGTCGACTTCGTCCGACCCCCCGATCTCACCGATCATGATCACCGCGTCGGTTTCGGGGTCGTCGTTGAAGAGCTTCATGACGTCGAGGTGTTTGAGGCCGTTGATCGGGTCGCCGCCGATCCCGACCGCGGTCGACTGCCCGAGACCGAGCTCGGTGAGCTGCGCCACCGCTTCATAGGTGAGCGTGCCGGAGCGGGAGACGACGCCTACCCGCCCCTTCTTGTGGATGTGGCCCGGCATGATACCGATCTTCAGTTCGTCGGGGGTGATGATCCCCGGGCAGTTGGGGCCCAGGAGCAGCGTCTCTTTACCCCCCTGCGCCACTTTGCGCTTCATCTTGTTGCGCACGATCAACATGTCGCGCACCGGGATCCCCTCGGTGATGCAGATCACGAGATCGAGGTCGGCCTCAACCGCTTCCCAGATCGCGTCCGCAGCACCGGCAGGCGGAACGTAGATCACCGAGACGGTGGCGCCGGTCGCCTCTTTCGCCTCTTTTACCGTCGCGTAGATGGGAATATCGAAGATCTTCTCGCCCGCTTTGCGCGGGTTGACGCCGGCGACGAAACACTCGCGACCAAAGCCGTACTCTTGGCACTTTTGGGTGTGAAATTGGCCGGTTTTACCGGTAATCCCCTGGGTGATGACTTTCGTCTCTTTGTTGATGAGAATCGACATGGTGACTGTCCTTTGCTGTCCGGTTTCGTCAAGCGGTAGCGCCTTTGGCCGCTGCCACCACTTTTTGCGCCGCTTCGGCCATCGTTTCGGCCGAGATGATCGGCAGACCCGATTCGGCAAGGATGCGCTTGCCGATCTCCTCGTTGGTCCCTTTCATCCGCACCACGAGCGGCACATTGAGGCTCACTTCGCGGGCTGCGGTGACGATCCCTTCGGCGATCGTGTCGCACCGCATGATGCCGCCAAAGATATTGACGAGAATCGCTTGCACGCGCGGGTTTTTGAGCATGATCTTGAACGCCGCGGTCACTTTCTCGGTGGTTGCCCCGCCCCCGACGTCGAGGAAGTTTGCCGGTTCGCCACCAAAGAGCTTGATCGTGTCCATCGTCGCCATCGCCAGCCCCGCGCCATTGACGAGGCAACCGATGTTGCCGTCGAGCGAAATATAGGAGAGGTCGTACTTCGACGCTTCGATCTCATCGGGATCCTCTTCGTCGAGGTCACGGTAGGCGACGATCTCCGGTTGACGGAAGAGAGCATTGTCGTCGAAATTGAATTTGGCATCGAGCGCCTTGATGCCGCCATCCCCTTCGAGGATGAGCGGGTTGATCTCAGCAAGCGACGCGTCGGTCTCCATGTAGCACTGGTAGAGTTTTTTGAAGGTGTCCACCGCGGCCGGAATCGACCCTTCGGGAATGCCGATCCCTTGGGCGAGCGTCAGAGCCTGTTCGTCGGAGATGCCGTCGAGCGGGTTGATGAAAACCTTGATGATCTTCTCCGGGCTCTTTGCCGCGACCTCTTCGATATCCATTCCCCCTTCGCTCGACGCGAGCATCGCCACCAGCTGCGTTTTGCGGTCGGTGAGGACCGAGACATAGTATTCGTGGCGAATATCGGCTCCCTCTTCGATCAGGAGCCGCCGAACGATCTGCCCCTCAGGACCGGTTTGGTGGGTCACCAGCCGCATGCCAAGAATCTGCCCGGCAAGCGTTTCCACCTCAGCGAGCGACCGGGCAAGTTTGACCCCACCCCCCTTGCCCCGTCCCCCGGCGTGAATCTGCGCTTTCACCACCCAGACGGGTCCCCCCAGGCGCTTCGCAACTTCGACCGCCTCAGCGACCGAGAAGGCCGGCTCGCCCCGGGGTGTGCGGATGCCAAACTGGCGCAGGATCTCTTTGGCTTGATATTCATGAATCTTCATGGTTGCCCTTTTCTCTGATCCAAACACATCGCTGTGAGGACGCGACAAACGACGCCCCCCACTCCCTGGTTACTGGCGGCATCCATTCGCTACCGCCTCGATAATTATACCGCTTTGCCGCGAAACCATTTCGGATAGTACTGAGCCACCACGGGCGACGATTCAGTGTCGAGCGCGTGGCACTGGTCGAGGTGAAACGGTTTTTCGTCGCTCTCTTCGTTGTCGCGGCGAAATGTCGCAACAGTCTGCAATGCTGCGGTGGGAAGCGAGTAGAGCAGTTCCGTGATATGGGTACAACCCTGCACCCCGCGAAAGCGGTCATTGACCGCAAGGCGAAAACCCCGGAGGAGGTTGAGGCCCACCAGTGCCTCGTAGCGGGGGGTTACCGCTTCGCACACCCCAGTAAAAGGGACCCACCGGCTTTCAGCGTGCGCTTCACGGATGGTAAAGGTGTGGTCGAAAGCGATCCGTACGGTCATCTCATGAACCGGCGTTCCGGCCGGCCGGAGTCCCGAGGAGATCGGGTAGTCAACCGTCTTGACATCGACGAGCGTCGCTTCGAGTTCCCATAGACCGTCGCTGCGGGTGAATCCTTCGATGGTGATCGTCCGCCGATGAATGGGTCGGCGGGTCACGGTGTGCTCTCTTTCGTTCATAGGACATACGGTACCGTATTGAGACCGCGAATTATAGCGGTGGCAGAGCACTTCCCTCAAATCGGGCTCGGATCGTCAAAAAAGGTCACGGCAAGACCAAACTGCTCCGCCAAACGGGCACCCAGCGCCTGAACGCCGAACCGTTCGGTTGCGTGGTGTCCCGCCGCAAGGAGCGCGACACCGCTCTCGCGCGCAAGATGAACGAGCGGCTCGGAGATTTCGCCGGTGACATAGGCATCGGCTCCCCGGGCGACCGCTTCGAGAAAAAAGCTCCCCGCCGCGCCACTACACCAGGCGATACGGTGAACGGGACGATCGGGATCACCGATGACCAGTGGATCGTGCGCAAGCCGCTCAGTGAGGCGCTTCGCGAGGTCGGAAACCGTGGGGGTGGCTCCCTCCCACTCCCCCTCGCGCCATTCGCCGAGCGCGGCGAGCGACTGATCGCCAAAACGTTCGCGCACCATCCACCCCATCGTTTCCGCCCAAACGGCGTTGTTGCCCACCTCGGGATGGGCGTCGAGCGGAAGATGATAGGCGACGAGCGAAATGTCGTGGACGAGGAGCGGCCGGACCCGTTGCCGCTTGAGACCGGTGAGCGTCGGCTCCTCCCCTTTCCAGAAGAGGCCGTGATGAACCAGGAGCAGATCGACCCCCGCGGCGACCGCCGCGTCGATCGTCCGGCGGTTCGCCGTCACCGCCGTCATCACGCGCGTCACCGTCGCACGCCCTTCCACTTGGAGCCCATTTGGGCAATAATCGCGAAAGAGATGCGGCGTGAGCCACGCGTCCAGCGCCGCAGTCACTTCTTTCAAGTGCATCGTCAGGTTCCCTCATGAGCGCTCGTCGTCTGCTGAACATTATCGCGTACACCGTTTTGGCTGTCACCACGGTGGGGTTTGTCCTTGCCCATCTCAAACCGCAATGGTGGTTCGCGCGCGAGTCGGTCGTTGTCGTCGAACGGACAGCTCCCGAAGCAACTCCCTCATCCGACAAGGACTTTCGCCGCGCCGCACGCGCCGGTCTTGAGGCGGTGGTGGCGGTACTCCCTGACGCGCAAGCGCCGCAACCCCTCGAACGGCTGCTGCCGCCGAACCATCCCTCCCTTCCGGAGGGGCTTCCGAGCGAGATGGGCTCGGGCGTCGTGGTGAGTGACGACGGGCTGATCGTCACCAACGCCCATGTGGTCGAAAAGAACGACACCGTCACCGTCCGTTTCGCCAACCGCTTCGAAGCAGCAGCCCGAGTGATCGGGCGTGACCCGGAGACCGATCTCGCTGTGTTGCGGCTCGGTGAACTTCCGCAAGGGGGCGTCGCCCCGCTCCCCCTCGCCCCTGACGACAGTTACGCGGTGGGCGACGTGGTGCTGGCCGTCGGTTACCCCTTTGGCGTGGGGCAGACGGTGACGATGGGGATTATTTCGGCGCTCGACCGCACGGAACTGGGCATCTCCACCTTTGAACAGTTCATCCAGACCGACGCAGCGATCAACCCGGGGAACTCGGGGGGAGCGCTCATCGACACCCAAGGGAGGCTCGTCGGCATCAACACCGCGATTTTTTCCCAAACGGGCGGTAATTTGGGGATCGGTTTCGCGATCCCTGGCCGCGTGGTCCGTCCCGTCATTGCCGCGCTGGTCCAGGATGGTCAGGTCCGGCGCGGGTGGCTGGGGGTGCAGCTCGAGCCCTTGCCGGCACGGCAAAGCACCGCGCTTGGGGGGGCGCCGGGCACGGGGGTCGTCGTTGCAGCGGTTCTACCCGGTTCTCCCGCCGAAAAAGCGGGAGTCGCTCCGGGCGACGTGATCATGGCGATCAACGGAAATGCCATCACCTCGATCCGCGAGGCGCTCGACCGCGTCGCCGCTACGCCGCCAGGGAAAGCGCTCACCCTTGAGCTGCAACGTAACGGCCGGCAGATCACGCTCCACACCATTGCCGGCGAACGGCCGCCGCTGACCGATTGACCCTTTTTCAGAACTGCGGGAGCGGCGCACGCAACCCGCCGATCAAGAAGCTGATCAGCCGCTCACGCAGGTGGTCGAGGTTGCGGTCGTCGAACTGTTCGCCGGCAAAGAGCTGGAGCGCATCAACCCCGGCAATCGCGTAGGAAACCGCCCCCAACATGAAGTGGAACCGCCAAAGGATCTCTTCGTGGGGGACATCGGGGACACTCGCGTAGAGTGCCTGGAGGTAGCGGTCGAGCACGTCACCATATTCGGCAGCAAGGACCCGGCGGACAAACGCCGACGGGTCGGTGAGCGTGCGCCCCAGGAGCCGCAGGAACGCTTCGCCGTTCGGTTCGCGCGCAAGGTCAAAAAGGGAGCCGAAAAAGGCTTCGAGGATGCGGCTCGGTCGCACCGCCTTCCCCAGCTGCTGCGCCTCCATCTGCAGCTGTTCGAGCCGTTGCCGCCGCAGCTCGTTGAGCCAGACGAGGCGGCGACGGAAGATCTCTTCGATGAGCTTCTCTTTACTGCCAAAGTGGTAGTTGACGGCAGCGAGATTCACCCCTGCCGCCGCGGTAATCATCCGCATCGAAGCACCATCGAACCCGTGTTCGGCAAAGAGGGCTTCGGCGACATTGAGAATGCGCTCGCGGGTATCTGCCCCTGCCAACTGGGCCATTTCGACCGATCGCGGTTTTGCCATGTCGAGGACGCCGTTTCAAACGATTGTTCCAATCATCGCACAGAAGGGGGATTTTGCCAACGCTGCTCCCCCTCTCATTCGCGATAGTGCCACGGGAAACGGCGGCGCATCTCCCCTTCGATCCACGCCTCGGTCTCCTCGATCACCTCGTCGGCGGTGCGTCCTGAGGTGGCGATTGGCGGACCGATCACGAAGAGGACATCCCCCGGATAGCGGATAAAAGCGTTGCGCGCCCACATCTCCCCGGCATTGTGGACGATCGGCACGACAGGAACCTGGGCCTCGACCGCGAGTTTTGCTCCGCCCCTCTTGTAGCGGCGGGTCGCTCCCACCGCAACCCGTGTCCCTTCGGGGAAGATCGTCACATAAAAGCCCTGCGCGAGCCGCTCACGGCCAATCGCGACCACCTGTTCGATCGCGTCCCGTCCGACGCTGCGGTCGATCGGAATCATCGGACAACTGCCGATGCCCCAACCAAAAAAGGGGATGCGAAGCAGCTCCTTCTTGAAAACAAAGACCATCGGCGCGAGCGTCGCAGGCAGAACGATCGTCTCCAGCGCCGACTGGTGCTTCGCCAAGATCACTGCAGGATCGCGCGGAAAATGGTTCAGTCCCTCGTAGTGCCAGCGAATCCCCAAAATCCACCGAATCCCCCAGCTGATGATCACCGCCCAGCGGGAGATCAGGTAGTAGCGCCACTGCGGCGAGAGGGGTCGCACGGTGAGGGCAAAGAGGGAGTAGGGGGCGGTGACGAGCGCCAAATAGAGGAGAAAAATTGCCGAGCGAAGAGCGGCCCACCAAGTCGGACAGGGGCGCCGACCGGATTGAAAGCCCGGGGGGGGCGGGGAGGCCTTCGCGCGATAAGCAAATCGGGAAGGGATTTGCCAGCCCACTGTTCCCCCCTTACCGCCGCTGCGCGCTTTCGGCGATCAGCGCTTGCGCCACCGCCATCAGGTCAGCGACGATGCGCGTCCCGGGAGGAAGCTCGGCGCCCGATTCCTGCTCCGTCTGCGCGCCGAAGCCGGTGCGAACCAGCCACGGCTGGGCGCCGATTGCCGCGGCCGCTTGCAGGTCGCGCAGTCGGTCGCCGACGACCGGCACCCGCGCGGGATCGACACCAAACCGCTGGGTAATCGCACGCAGCATCCCCGGTTGGGGTTTGCGGCAGTCGCAGCGCTGCTCTTCAGCATGCGGGCAGAAGAAGATCGCCGCAATGCGCCCGCCCGCTTCAGCCGCCTTCTTGATCATCCGATCGTGAATCGCGTTCATCGTGTCGACAGGAACGAGCCCGCGGCCGATCGCCGACTGGTTGATCGCCAGCACCACGCGCCACCCCCATTGCGTGAGGAGCGAAATCGCCTCGATCGCGCCAGGGAGCGGCACCCAATCTTCGGGTCCCCGGAGAAAAGGGGGGCGCGGTTCGTTGATCACCCCGTCGCGGTCGAGCACGATCACCTTCATACCGCAAGCACCGAGAGGTCGGCCACCTGGTCGAGGGCGCGCTTGAGTCGCGCGAGCAGCGCCAAGCGGTTGGCACGCAGCAACGGCTCCTCGGTCAGGACCAACACTTTGTCGAAAAAGGCGTCGATCGGCGCAGCGAGCTCGACCAGCACCGCCAACGCGTCGGCGAACGCCTCGTTCGCAATGTACGACTCCAGGTAGGGTTCAATCCGCACCAACGTCTCAAAAAGGGCCCGCTCCTCTTGTTCAGCGAAAAGGGCGACATCGACCGGCGCGTCAGACGACTCCGTTTTTTTGAGGAGGTTCACGACCCGTTTGCGCGCCGCAGCGAGCCGCTCCGCCTCAGGGCGTGCGGCAAGGGCAGCGAGCGCCTCGATGCGGGCGATCACGGTATCGACCCGCTCGGGCGCGACCGCCAAAACCGCGTCGATCTGTTGCGCGGGGTAACCCTTCTCGCGCAACCAGTAGCGCAACCGGTCGTCACAGAAAGCACGCAACTCGGCGACGACGTCGCGCGTGCCCGCCACTGCCCGCACTGCGTCAGGCTGAAGACGGTAGGCGGCTTCCAGGAGCGCGTTGAACGGCAGCGGCACGGGGATTTCGATCATCATGCGGAGCACCCCCAAAGCTGCGCGCCGCAACGCGAAAGGATCCTTCTCCCCGGTCGGCGTCTCGCCGAGGGCAAAGAGCCCCGCGAGGGCGTCGAGCTTATCGGCCAACGCGACGATCGTGCCGGTGAGGTGCCGGGGGAGCGTATCCCCCGCAAAACGGGGCTTGTAGTGGTCTTCGATCGCTTCGGCAACCTCCACCGGTTCGCCATCGGCAAGCGCGTAGTACCGCCCCATGACCCCTTGCAGTTCCGGAAATTCGCCGACCATTTCGGTGACGAGGTCGCACTTCGCCAAACGGGCAGCCCGCGCTGCGAGCGTCGGATCGATCCCGAGGCGGCGGGCAATCTCGGTAGCAAGCGCCTCAAGGCGGGCGACCCGTTCCGCGAGGGTACCGATTCGGTTGTGGTAGACGATCTCCGCCAAGCGCGACAGTCGGCTTTCGAGCGTCGCCTTGCGATCCTGATCGTAAAAGAAGCGCGCGTCGGCAAGACGCGGGCGGACGACCCGTTCGTTGCCGCGGATGATCGCGCTCGGGTCGGGAATCCGCATATTGGAGACGATCAGGAAACGGTTAGTGAGGCGCCCCTCGCGGTCAAAGAGCGGGAAATATTTCTGATTGGCACGCATCGTGAGGATCAGACACTCCGGCGGCACCGCAAGGAACTCCTCGGGGAAGTGGCCGAGATAGACTGCGGGGTACTCAACAAGCGCTGTCACCTCGTTGAGCAGTTCCGGGTCGTCACGAAGGTGCGCTCCAGCCTCCTCGGCGGCGGCCGTAAGCAGCCGAGCGATCTCGGCGCGGCGCGCGGCAAAATCGGGAATCACCTTCCCTTCGGCAAGAAGGGTCGGCTCATAGGCGTCGGCGTGGGCAAGGGCAATCGCGCCGCGACTGAGGAAGCGGTGTCCCAACGTCTCCCGGCCACTGGGCAACCCCAAGACCTCCCCCGGCACGACCTGGTCGCCCCAGAGCATCACCAGCCGGTGCACCGGGCGGACGAAACTCTCTTCCCCAGCCCCCCAGCGCATCCGCTTCGGAATGGGCAGCGCGGCGAGCGCCTCACCCACCCAGGTCGCCAACCGGTCGAAGAGGCGCGCCCCGGGAACGGTCTCCTCGACAAAGAGCTGCTCGTCGTTCCCCTCCCGCGCGCGGATCAGTGTCGCGGTGGCAAGCGTCATTCCTTTGGCCGCCAGACGCTTCTCGAGTGCCGCGGTCGGTTTCCCCTCCTGATCGAAAGCGACGCGCACCGGCATCAACCGCACCCGCTCCGTGCGATCCTCCCCATTTTCGGCTACCGCTTCGACCCAAAGGGCCAAACGGCGGGGAGAGGCAAACCAGCGCCACGGGGTCTTCTCTGCAACCAGCTGCGCCTGCTGCAAGCGGTGAACGACGCCGCTTGCGAACGCCTCGCCCAGCGTAGGGAGCGCCTTTGGCGGCAACTCCTCGGTGACCAGTTCGACGAGCAACGCTTCACGCCGCATGGCTCGCCTCCTTCGCCAGCAACGGAAAACCGAGCGCCTCACGACTCTGGTAGTAGGCCTGTGCCACGGCCCGCGCCAGAACGCGGATCCGCCCGATATACCCCGCCCGCTCGGTCACCGAGATCGCCCCGCGCGCGTCCAGGAGATTAAAGGTGTGTGCCGCTTTGAGGACCATTTCGTACGCGGGAAGCGGCAGCGCGGCGGCCATCAGCCGTTTCGCCTCCGCCTCGAAATGGTTGAACAATTCAAAGAGTAGGGTCACGTTGGCCTCTTCAAAGTTGTAGCGCGACTGCTCCACCTCGTTCTGATGGAAGACGTCGCCATAGGTGATCCGCTGACCGTTCGGCACCACCGACCAGAGGAGGTCATAGACATTCTCCACCCCCTGGAGGTACATCGCGAGCCGCTCGATGCCGTAGGTAATCTCTCCGAGCACCGGCCGACAGTCGAGCCCCCCCACCTGCTGGAAGTAGGTAAATTGGGTCACCTCCATCCCGTCGAGCCAAACCTCCCACCCCAGCCCCCACGCTCCCAGGGTGGGATTCTCCCAGTCGTCCTCGACGAAACGGATGTCGTGGCGCTTGAGATCGATCCCCAGCGCCTCGAGACTGCGCAGATAACGCTCCTGGATATCCAGAGGACTCGGCTTCAACACTACCTGAAACTGGTAGTAGTGCTGCAAGCGGTTGGGGTTTTCGCCGTAACGCCCGTCTTTGGGGCGACGCGACGGCTGGACATAAGCTGCGTACCATGGCTCCGGCCCGATCGCGCGGAGAAAGGTCGCGGTGTGGGAGGTCCCGGCACCGACCTCCAGGTCGTAGGGCTGGAGCAACACGCACCCCTCTTGGGCCCAGAAGGTCTGGAGCTTCAGGATGATCTCTTGGAAAGTGGGAACATTCATCACGTGCTCGGTGATAGCGAATGGCGAATCAGGGAATTTTAGCACCGTTCGGGGCGGCGACGCCGCGCCGCGAAAGCAAGGCGCCCAGAATCGCCAATACTCCGAACGCCACCGTCGCCTCCCCCCCCCACCGGACAAACGGCGTCACTCCCCGCTGGGGGACGACTGTCGCCTCGAGGATCGTGGGTTGCCACGGTCGAGCGCGTGCCACCTCCCGACCCTTTTCGTCGAAGACGACCGAAACCCCGGCATTCACCGCCTGCACCCACGGCCGCGCGGTCTCGAGCGCCCGCGCCCGCCCGATCTGGGCATGTTGCCATTGGCCGTGACTCTCACCGTACCAGGCAAAATTGGAGGCGTTGACCAGAACCTCCGCTCCGCGCCGGACATCGCGCACCACCCAGCGGGAAAAGGCGCTTTCGTAACAGATGTTCGCCGCCCACTTCACCCCGGCCCACCCCCCGAGCGGAGGCTCAGCTTCCCCAGGGGTCTGATCGGCAAAAGGAATCGCCAACAAGCGGACAAACCAGTGGAACCCCAGCGGAATAAACTCGCCAAACGGCACGAGCTGGCGCTTGTCGTAGTGCCACGAACCATCGAGCGTCACCAACGAGTTGTGAATCACTGCGCCGTCGCGACGAAAAATCCCGAAGATCACTGTCCGCACTATGCCCGCATCAGCGCTTTCCCCCCGCAGGTCGAGGAGCCGCTCGCGCCACGTAAGGGGCAACTGGTCGGCAAAAAGCGGCAAGACCGTCTCTGGGGTCACCACCACCGTCCCTTTGCTCGCGCCAAGCAGCGACCGTAACGCCTCAAGATGAAGTGCCCACCGCGCCCGATCCCACTTTTCCTCTTGCGGCACCGCCGTCTGGATCACGCTCACGGGAACCTCGCCCACCGGTTCGCTCCATGAGAGGGGAGCGAGCCCCGCGCCGACCCCCACGACCGCGAGCGTTGCCACCCAGGTGGTTCGCGTGCGCGCGGCAACCCCCCACTGCGCCGCAACCCAAAGAAGGAGGAACGTCACCCCCAACGCCCCCACGACAGGAAACCAGCCGTTCAAGACCCCCTCCTCCGCTGCAGCAGCAACCCCAGGCATCAACCACGGGAAACCGGTCAGCACCAACCCGCGCCCCCACTCCGCGAGCGTCCAAAGCGAGGCGAGCACGAGCGGCGACGGAACCGGCAACCGTTGCCAGAGGGTGACCGTGAGCCACCCCGCCACACCCCACCAGAGCGCGAGATAGCCCGCTAACAGCGCGACAGCCACCCCAGCGGCGACCCAAGGGAGTCCGCCAAAACGTGCGAGCGCTACGCTGATCCAGAGAAGCCCAGCGGTGAAGTACCCGTGGGCAAAGAGAAAACTCAACACACCTGCGTCACGGGGCTTCTTCACCCACTGCAGACGGCGGGTCAACAGAGCAAAAGCGACGACGAGAACCGGCCAGAAGCCGACGGGGGCAAAGGCAACGAGCGCGGTGACCGCTCCAGTGAGCCACCACCCGGCGAACGGCGTGATGCGACGTGCGAACCTACTCAAGGCAACGATCGGTTGCAGCCGGTCGGTGCACCCGCACCCAGTAGAGACGACGGCCATCGGCGCGGAGGACCTCGAAGCGCCAACCGTCGAGGGTGATCCGTTCGTGAATGTGGGGAACCCGACCGAGGTGGTGAATCAACAGCCCCCCGAGGGTATCGGCAGCAAACGCCTCGTCGAAACGGGTGCCAAACGCTTCGTCAAACGCGCTCAGTTCAAGGTCGGCCCGCACCCGGAAGGCACCATCCTCCTCAGGGACGATCGCCTCCTCGCTCTCCTCAAAATCGTATTCGTCTTCGATCTCGCCAACGATCTGCTCGAGCACATCTTCGATCGTCACCAGCCCCGCCACCCCGCCATATTCGTCAGCGACGATCGCCATGTGGTTGCGGCGGATGCGAAATTCGCGCAGCAGAATATCGAGCCGCTTCGATTCGGGAACAAAGATCGCGGGGCGGAGGCTGTCGCGCAGGTCAAACGGCTCCCCCGCGTAGTAGCGCAACAGCTCCTTGGCAAGAAAAATCCCCAACACGTCGTCCTTGTTCTCCCCAACAACGGGAAAGCGCGAATGGTTCGTCGCCACCACGAGCCGCGTGATCTCCTCGATCGAGTCGTCGATGCGAATCACGTCCATTTGGCTGCGCGGCACCATCACGTCGCGCACCGTGAGGTTGGAGAGCGCCAGCGCCCCTTCGATGATCTGAAGCGCCTCGGCGTCGAGGAGATTACGTTCGCACGCCGAACGCAAAAGCTCGATGAGCTCCTCGCGCGATTCTGGTTCGGTGGCAAAGAAGTGGATGAGGCGGGCCCACAGGCCCTTGCTCGATGAGGGTTCGGACGAATCACTCATACCGATGACGAATCACCATAGGGATCGGGGAATCCCAAACGGGCAAGAATCCGGCGCTCAAGATCCTCCATCGCTTCCGCTTCAGGCTCCGTTTCATGGTCATACCCCTGAAGGTGCAGCATACCATGAACGATCAGGTGGGCACAATGGGCTTCTATGCTCTTCCCCTGCGTCTCCGCCTCGCGGTAGAGCACCGGCGCGCAGAGAATCAGGTCCCCCGAGCGAACCGGCTCCTCGTCGGGCGCCGTTGCGATGGGGTCGTAGGCAAAAGAGAGGACATTGGTCGCGTAGGGTTTGCCGCGAAAGCGCTCGTTGAGGATTCTCCCTTCAGGTTCATCGACAAAGCGAACGGTCACCCGCATCACCCCGGAGAGAAGCGCCGCGCGCGCCCAACGCAACACCGACGCTCGAGGCGGCACCGCACACTCGGTTGCCCGCTGGTAGGAGAGGTAGAGCCGTTTGCGCACGAGAGCGCTCCTTAGCGTGGTCCTTCACCCGCAGACGCGCGGCGCGCCGTCTCAAACGCCTCGTAGGCGTCGACGATGCGCGCCACCAGCGGGTGACGCACGACATCTTCCCGCGCAAAGCGCTGAAACGCCAACCCCCGCACCCCGGCCAACACCTCGACCGCTTCGGCCAGGCCACTTTTGCTCCCGCGCGGGAGATCGATCTGGGTCAGGTCCCCGGTCACCACCGCCTTCGACCCGATCCCGATGCGGGTGAGGAACATCTTCATCTGCTCCGGCGTGGTATTCTGCGCCTCATCCAAAATGATGAAGGCGTGGTTGAGCGTCCGGCCCCGCATGAACGCAAGCGGTGCAATTTCGATCGCGCCACGCTCAAAGAGTTTACTCACCCGCTCTGAACCCATCAGATCGTAGAGCGCGTCGTAGAGCGGCCGAAGATAGGGATCGACCTTCTGCGCGAGATCGCCCGGCAGAAAGCCCAACCGTTCCCCCGCCTCCACTGCTGGACGGGTAAGGATGATCCGCTCCACCTGCTCGCGTTCGAATGCATCGACCGCGCACGCGACGGCAAGAAAGGTCTTCCCTGTCCCCGCCGGTCCGATCCCAAAGGTGATGTCGTGGGTGCGGATCGCCTCAATATAGGCGGCCTGCCGCGGCGTGCGGGCGACGACCCGCCCTTTGCGGCTGCGCAGCGCCGCAGCCACCTCCGTCACCCCGCTCGAAGCCGAGGCAGACTCCTTCTGCGCACGCTCGTCTTGCAACCCCTGCGCGGGCACTTCCCCAGCCGCTTGCGTTTCTGGCCAGTTGATCGCTTCGACGTAAGCAAGCTGGACATCGTCGAGCGAAAGCGCCTTCTCTGAGCGCTGCCACAGCCGCTCCAACGCCGCCCGGGCAAGGCGAACGGTAGCGGCGCTCCCTTCGACGCGAAAGTCGTGGCTCCGGTGGTGGATCACCACATCGAAGGCATTTTCGAGCTGCCGCAGGTTGGCGTCGAGCGTCCCGCAGAGATTCGCCAGCCGGACATTGTCTTCGGGTTCAGCCTGCCAGTGAAGCGTCACAGAAACCGTCACGCGGCGAGCTCCCGAACCACCACCTCACCGCGCAGACTGTGCGGCAGCGCTTCCGTGATCCGCACCTCGACGAACTCGCCGATGAGACGGGCAGGCGCGGGAAAGTTGACGACACGGTTGTTTTCGGTCCGTCCCGAGAGCTCGTTCGGATTCTTCTTCGACGGTCCCTCGACGAGCACCCGTTGAACCGTCCCGACCATCGCTTCGCTGTAGGCCCGCGTCTGTTGGTCGATTTTCGCCTGAAGCTCGCGCAACCACTCCTGTTTCACCGCAAGCGGCACCGGATCGGGCATCTCGGCCGCTGGCGTCCCGGGTCGCGGACTGAAAACGAAACTGAAGGAGTAGTCAAAAGCGAGCTCTTCAACAAGCGCCAAGGTCTTACGGAATTCCGCTTCGGTCTCCCCCGGAAAGCCGACGATGAAGTCGGACGAAAGCGAAAGATCGGGCCGCACCGCCCGAAGTTTGCGGACAATCGACTTGTACTCGAGCACCGTATACCCCCGCTTCATCGCCGCGAGCACCCGATCAGACCCTGCCTGCACGGGGAGGTGAAGGTGGCTCACCAGTTTGGGAATCCGCTCGTAAGCAGCGATCAGCCGCGGAGACATCTCGCGCGGGTGCGACGTGGTGTAGCGAATCCGTTCGATTCCGGGAATTTCCGCGACACACTCCAGTAGGAACGCAAAATCGGCAACTTCCCGACTCCCCGGCGCGATCGGCGCGTGCCACGCATTGACGTTCTGCCCGAGCAGCGTCACCTCCTTCACCCCCTGTTCGGCGAGCGTCGCGACCTCAGTCAAAATCTCCTCCATCGGGCGGTAGAACTCATCCCCCCGGGTGTAGGGAACGATGCAGTAGGTGCAGTACTTAGAGCACCCCTCCATGATTGAGACGAACGCCGTTGGGCCCTGGCGCTTCGCCTCAGGCAGGGCATCGAACTTCTCCTGCTCGGGGAAGGAGACATCGACCTGGGGTTTACCCATTTGCCGCCGGCGCTCGATGAGCTCCGGCAAGCGGTGGAGGGTCTGCGGACCAAAGACGAGGTCAACATAGGGCGCGCGGGCGATAATCGCCTCCCCCTCCTGGCTCGCGACGCACCCCCCTACCCCAATCAGAAGGTGGGGTTTTTCCCGCTTCAACGCCTTGACCCGCCCCAATTCGTGAAACACCTTCTCTTGCGCCTTTTCGCGCACCGAACAGGTGTTGAAGAGAATCAGATCGGCCTTCGCTGGGTCATCCGTCACCTGAGCGCCAAACCGCTCCTCGAGAAGCTCCACCATCTTCTCGGTATCGTATTCGTTCATCTGGCACCCAAAGGTACGGATGTAGACGCTTTTCATCGTGCCGAACCTCTCCATAGGGTTGACAACATGGGGTCAAACCCGATATATTACCAGACTCTCGCATACGCTGTACCGTTCTCCTGGTGAGGTAGCTCAGACGGTTAGAGCGACGGATTCATAACCCGTAGGTCGAGGGTTCGATTCCCTCCCTCACCACCACTTCCCCTCCCTTCCCCATCCCGCCAACACATGTTGCGGGGGCGGCCGTTATAATCGCTAGAAATCTTCCTCCCCCGCCGAGCCTCTGAGTTGACGATGGTTGCCCCACTTTTCGCCGCGATTTTCCTGCTCCTCTCTTCCGCTTTCGCGAGCGCCCAAGATGGCGGCACCCCCGCCACAGTTACCCCCAACGATCCGATCGTGCTCCTCGATCGGGCGCTCCAAGAGACCCCCCCGACCGGCCGCAACAAAGAGCTTCTGCTCCAGCTGCGTGAGCGCGCGGTCGCCCTCAAGAACCTCACGGAACAGCTCAACTTGCGAAAGAGCGTTGCCGAACAGACCCGTGACGAAGCGCAACGCGCATGGGAGCTCCTCCGCAGAACGCCTGCCCCCGACCTGATTCGCCAATTTCGCACCCAAGAGGCGCAAGGAGAAGAGTCGGCAACCAAATGGTTGGCACAAACCGAAGAGTATTGGCTGACGGAAAAGACCCGCTGGACCACTGAACTCGAACAGCTGCGGCGCACCACCGAAGAGATTCCAGTCGAACTCACCCGGCCAATCGACACCCCGCCGCCAGGGGCGGACGCCAATGTGCAAGCGGCGGTGCAACTCGTCCGGCTGCAACGCGAAAGCCTGCAACGATTATGGCAAGAGGTCAAAGCGGCCGAAGAGGCGGCGCGGGCAGCCCGAATCAGACTCGCGCAAGCCCAACTCGAACAGGCCGAGCAGGCACTTGCGCAACTCCAAAAGGTGCGCCCGCAGGGGGCAGCCACCGACCGTTGGGGCAGCGACCCACTCGCGCAGCAGATCGCTGAGCGCAACCAGGCGCTAAAAGGGCTCCTCACGCGGACCACCCAGCAGATTGAAATGCTCCAGGGGCGGCAAGAGGAGGTGCAAAAGGGGCTGGAAGCGTATCAGCAGCAGATGAAGCGACTCGAAGCTCGGGCGAAAACGCACGGTTTGACGCCGCTCCTTGCCTACCAGCTGATTGAGCTGCGCAAAACGTTGTGGGCGTGGCAAAGTGACCTGCAGAGGTTAGCGCTCATCGCCAACCAGGCGCTCACCGAGTGGCAACAGATCGAGGTCGAACTCGTTCAGGCACAACAACGGCAAGCGATCTTTGATAAAGCGGTCGAGGAGCGCCTGATGACCCTCGACCCCGGCGAACAGGCAACCGCCCACCAGGCGTTTCAACGTCTGATGGAAGAGCGCCGGGCCACCATCGCCCGGCTCTCGGCGCTCCGCCCCACCATCACTCAGGCGGCTTCTGACCTCGAAGCGACGACCAAAGTGGCCACCACTTTTGCCCGACAGGCGCTCGATCTGCTGCAAGGGCTCCTCCTCTGGGCCAAATCGGCGCTCCCCTGGTGGTCGGTGGCCGCTTCCGAAGTCGCAGCCGTTGCGGAGCTCCCCTTTGCGCTGGTGCAGGAGACCCCGCTCCTCATCAGCGAATGGCACACCGGTCTCTGGGCTGCAGCCCTTCCCTTGGCCTTGCTCCTCGTGTGGTGGTTATCGCGCACGCTCCTTACTCGGAAGTTCCGTGCGCTTCTCCCCAATACCGCGTTGCGAACGGCCCAGGGAAGTATCACGACCGCGCTCGTTCTTGTGCTGGCCGCGCTCCAAGCGCTGGGTGTTCCCCTGCTGTTGCTAACCGTTGGACAACTGCTACGCGCCACCTCAGGACCGACCCTATCGGCACTCGGGAATGCGCTCCTGCAAGTGGCGTTTCTCTGGTGGAACCTCCACTTCTGGCGCATCGCCTTGACCGAACAAGGGGGGCTCGCCCACTACCGCTATGGCCTCTCGGAGGGAATCACCCACTCCCTCCGGCGCAATTTCACCCTCTTCATGGGGGTCACTGCGCTCCTCGCCACCGTGGTTGCCACCCTCACCGCGCTTCCGCCCCACGAAGCGGGCGGCGCTCCAGTGCGAAGCGCCCTCCTCGTGAGCACCCTCTGGCTCACCCTCTTTTTGGGTTGGCTCTTCGGCCCGCAACGCACAACCCACCTTTTTCCCTCGTTGCGCACGACCACCCGCCACCTCCTCTGGGTGGTGATGGTCGCCCCCCCTGCGGTTGCCACGGTTCTGCTCCTGATTGGCTACCTCTACAGCGCTGAAGCGATTCTCCTCTCCTACTGGCGTTCGCTTTGGGCTGTCCTGATCGTTCTTCTCGCCTACGATCTCATTCGTGCCGCTGTGAGCGACCGCTGGCAGACGGTGGCTCGGCGCAAAAGGGAAGCAGCAGGCGGGTTACCCGATGAAACAGTGCGGACAGAAGAGGAAAAAGAGAATCAACTTGCCGCGATCGACCAAGAGATCGAACGCGGCGGGAAGCAGCTGCGGCGGGTGATGCGGTGGAGCGCGTGGTTTGCGCTCGGCGCGCTCCTTTTCTATCTCTGGGCGCCCCTTTTTCCAGCGCTGACCCAGCTCGACGAGTGGGTGCTGTGGCGCTACCAGGAGATGAACGGCAGCGAAACGATCACGATGACGGTGACCGCCGCTGACCTCCTCTTCACCCTCTTTGCGCTCTTTCTCCTCACACTCCTCACTCGGACCGCGCCGACGCTGCTTGAGCTGCTCCTTGCGCAGACGCGGCGGCTCGATGACGGCGCCAAATATGCGATCACCACCCTCTTTCGCTACCTGATCCTGACGGTGGGGGTGATCTGGATCTTCAGTCGCCTCGGGATGCCGTGGTCGAAGCTCCAGTGGCTCGTCGCCGCCCTCTCGGTAGGCTTGGGCTTCGGTTTGCAGGAGATCGTCGCCAACTTCGTCTCCGGCCTCATCATCCTCTTCGAGCGCCCGGTGCGGGTCGGAGACATCGTCACCGTGGAGGGGATCAGCGGCAAGGTCAAGCGGATGACGATCCGGGCGACGATCCTCGAGACGCTCGACAAGCAGGAGGTACTGATCCCGAATAAAGCGATCATCACCGGCAAAGTGACCAACTGGACCCTGTCGGACATGCAGTCGCGCCTGCTCCTCCCCGTGGGCGTCGCCTACGGAAGCGATCTCACCCAAGTGCAGGAGGTGATTCTGGCGGTCGCTAGAGCCCACCCGAACGTGCTCAAAGAGCCGGCGCCGACCGTTGTCTTCGTCCAATTCGGCCCGAGCAGCGTCGATTTCGAACTCCGCTGCTTTGTCGCTGACCTCACGGTCCGCGGCCAGACGCGGACCGAACTGGCGCTCGCGCTCGATCGCGCTTTCCGCACTGCGGGGATCGAGATCCCCTTCCCGCAGCAGGATCTTCATCTGCGCTCAATCGCCCCCGAGGTGGTCGCGCAGCTCCTCGGTTCCGATCGACTGCCGATAGCGGTCAAAACTCCCACGCCCACGAAAGGGTAAAGAGGTTGTGCCGGTCTCTCCCCGTCGTGCGGTCGGCCATCACCCCCACCTTCATCCCTTCCGCAACAGTCCAGCGCAACCCCACCCCCCGCGTGGGGCTACTCCCCTCTTCGCCGTAATACTGGGCAAGCGCCGCCAGCGACGGGGCTTATCCCCAGTCAAGGGTGATCGAAATTCCAAAGACGATTGGTATCAAGTAGCAGTCGGTAGTAGGCTTCCAGCGCATCAAGTTTGCTCAGGCGGGCCGCAAGTGCCGCTTCGTTGGCTTGTCGTCTTGCCGTCAGCAAGTCGTTCAGACTACCCTCACCGAGTTCGTAGGCGCGGGCGGCCATGTCGGCGGCGGTACGGAGTTGATCGGCCGCTGATTGCACGGCTTGCCAGGCGGTGTAGCTGGCCTGGGCGGCATAGAATTGCGCGGCGGCTTCGGCGGCAACAAGCTGCTCGACAGTGGCTGCACGACGGTCGGCCGCTTCGGCCTCGGCTTGCGCCGCTTCGGCGCTCGCGTGGCGGGCGCCGCCAGAGAGCGGAATGTTGATGTAAGCGCCAATGACATTCTCCTCGCCGCCACGCTCGCGTGAGAACTGCAGGCCGATGCTCGGGTCAGGCAGTCGGTCCTGGCTACTGCGCGAGGCGAGCAGTCGGCCGCGCTGGCTTTCGATACGGGCGAGCGCAAGCTCGCGGTTGTTTTCGAGTTGGGCGGAAATCCACTCGTCAACGGTACCCGTCAGTGCTGGCGGTTCGCCCTCCTGCGTCGGTTCGATCAGCGGTAGACCCGGGTAACGCCGGCGCAGATCCTCACCAGCGCTGCGCGCCCGTAGGTCGGCTTGCGCCTGCTGGGCGCGGGCCTGGGCGAGAGCAGCTTCGATCTGCACGCTTTCGATGCGTGGTGCATCCCCCAGCATTTGCCGGCGTTTCACCGCTGCAGCCTGCTGCTCAAGGATGACCACCTGTGCAGCCCATTGGCGGGCGGCAGCGGTTTCCTTCAACCAGGCGAACCAGCTCTTGAGCAGGCTGCGCTTAGATTCGTGTAGGATATTACTGCGCGCCATTTTGGCCAGGGCAATGCCGTTTTCGCCCAGCACGCGATCGGTACTAGCCTTGTCGGGCAGGCGTAGAGGACGGTCCAAAGCGAGGTTCCATTCGTTGAAGCGCTGGTTTGTACTGCCGAGCGGTGTTACCCGACGTTGCTGACCGCCCAAGCGGAGGTTCCATTCGTATGGGCCAGCTTCGAGACGGTCGCGGTGGGCTTCCGCGGCGCGCAACTGGCTGTTGGCTGCCTGCACTGACGGGTGGTCGAGCAAGACGTGAGCGACGGCGTCGGCCGGTGGCAGGTACGGCGTAACTTCGGCAGCGACGACAGTCAGGCTGACTGCTGTGCATAGAAAAAAAACAGGGATTTTCACAGGCGCCCCTCATCGATCACCGGGGTAATCCAATAAAAGATGTTGGCTCGCGGCAATTCCTGCTGGATCAGGGCCAGAACCTCGCGTTGGTCAAGCTCCGGAACGACCATGTGGATCACGGTGCGCGGGGCGTGGCCGATGACCCGTTCGACATCCTCGATGAGGGGAATGGCCGAGCCATGACCTTCAGCTTGGATGGCAGTGAAGCCAGGCACGATGTCCGGCCGCGACAGCAAGAGGTCCTCGACGTGTTGCGCCACGTCATTGGGCATGCTCAAGGTGAGCAGGACATTAGTCATGATTTCTCCGGGAGTGTGACAGCCAGTGGCACGCCGAAACGGCGAAAGATGATGGGTAAGAGCAGGAGGGTCAGTGCAGTTGAGCTCACTAGGCCGCCGATGACGACAATAGCCAGCGGACGTTGCACTTCCGAACCCGGGCCGCTGGCGAAGAGCATGGGCAGCAGGCCGAACGCGGCGATGCTGGCCGTCATCATGACCGGACGCAGACGGCGTTTGGCACCTTCGACCACCACTTGGGACAGAGTCATGCCACGTGCCAGCAGCTGGTTGAAGTAGGTGACCATCACCACGCCGTTCAAGACGGCAATGCCGAGCAGGGCGATGAAACCGACCGAGGCCGGTACCGACAGATATTCGCCCGAGATGAGCAGGCCGAAGATGCCACCGATCAGGGCAAAGGGGATGTTGGAGAGCACCAGCAACGCCTGCCGGATCGAGCGGAAGGTCGAGAAGAGCAGGAAGAAGATGAGCAGCAGGGCAATCGGTACCACGATCATGAGGCGGGCAGCAGCCCGTTGCTGGTTCTCGAACTGACCACCCCAGGCCAGACGGTAGCCTTGCGGCAGCTTGACGTCACGGGCGACAGCGGCCTTGGCATCTTCGACGAAGCCGACCAGGTCGCGATCGCGCACGTTCGACTGGATGACCACGTAACGCTGAGCGTTCTCGCGGTCGACCTTGACCGGGCCATCGACCCGCTCGATGTGAGCGATCTCAGCCAGCGGTACGCTGCCGCCGCCAGGCGTCGCGATGCGTAGCGCAGCGAAATCGGCCGGCGAGGCGCGCAGGTTTTCCGGGCCGCGCAGAATAACCGGCACACGCCGCCCTTGTTCGATCACGCTACCGACTTGGCGGCCTTCGAGCAGGGTCTTCAGGTCGTTCTGAATATCATCGACGTTCAATCCCACGCGGCCGGCTGCCAGGCGGTCAACAACGATCTTCAGGTACTGCACGCCGTCGTTCTTCAGCGTAAAGGTATCTTCCGCGCCGCGGACGGTTTTTACGGCTTTTTCGATATCCACCGCAAGCTGGTTGAGCGTGGTGAGGTCTGGGCCAAACACCTTGATGGCCAAAGCACCGCGCACCCCAGTCAGCATTTCTGAGACGCGCATGTCGATCGGCTGGGTGAAGGAGAAGCCGATACCGGGGAAATCCTGCATCACGGCGCGCAACTGATCAGCCAGCCAAGCTGGGTCGGGCTGGCGCCAGGTGTCGCGCGGTTGCAGTACCATGAAGGTGTCAGTTTGATTGACGCCCATCGGGTCGAGGCCGAGTTCGTCTGAGCCAGTGCGGGCGACGATAGCTTTCACCTCCGGCACCTTCTCCAGAATGGCCTGTTGCACGCGACTGTCGATCGCGAGAGCCTGCTCGAGGCCGATCGAGGGCAGCTTTTCAAGCTGCATGATCAGGTCGCCTTCGTCCATGGTTGGCATGAAGCTCTTGCCGAGCTGCAGGAAGGCAAATCCTGCAGCAATCAGTGCGGCAATAGCACCAAACACATAAATGCGAGTGTGGGCCAGTGCCGAATCGAGCAGGCGGGCGTAGCCGGCATTGAGCTTTTTCACGAGCCAGGGTTCGTGATGCGCACCGCGCGGGATCAACCAGGAGGCGAGCACGGGCACCACGGTGAGCGACAGCAGCAGCGACGAAGTCAGCGCAAAGACAATCGTCAGCGCCACCGGCCCGAACATTTTGCCCTCCAGCCCCTGCAGACTGAGTAAGGGTAAAAAAACGAGGATGATGATGACAATGGCAGAGGTCACCGGTGTGGCGACCTCGCGGGTGGCCCGAAAAATCAGGTGCAACGTCGGCAGTTGCTGGTGTGCCGCATGCTGGCTGCCAGACAGCTGGCTTTCGATATTCTCAACGACGACCACGGCAGCATCCACCAGCATGCCGATGGCGATAGCCAGGCCGCCCAGACTCATCAGGTTGGCCGAGAGATCAAAGAGCCGCATCAGAATGAAAGTGGCGAGCGCCGAGAGCGGCAACATGAGCGCCACGACCAACGCCGCGCGCAGGTTGCCGAGGAAAGCAAGGAGCATCAGCACAACCAGCACAATAGCCTCAAACAAGGCCTTGGCCACGGTGCCAACAGCGCGTTCGACCAGGTTGGAGCGGTCGTAGAACGGTTCGATGGTCACGCCCGCCGGCAAGGACGGAGCGATCTCGGCCAGCTTGGCCTTGACACCCTCGACCACCGCCCGAGCATTAGCCCCGCGCAAACCGAGCACCACGCCTACAACCGTCTCGCCTCGCCCGCTACGCGTGACCGCGCCGTAGCGGGTGAGCGCACCAATGCGCACTTCGGCCACATCACCGACACGGACCACGTTGCCGTCACGCGCTTGCAACACGATGGCTTTGACATCATCCACCGTGGCAATCGCACCCTCGGCGCGGACCAATAAGGACTCCTCGCCATCGTTCAGGCGGCCAGCGCCGTCGTTGCGATTGTTGCTTTCCAGCACTGCCTGCAAATCCTTCAGCGCCAGCCCGCGCGCCGCCAAGAGTTGCGGATTGGGCACCACCTCGAAGGTCTTCACCTCGCCGCCCAGACTGTTCACGTCGGCGACGCCGGGGATGGTGCGCAGTTGCGGGCGGATCACCCAGTCAAGAAGACTGCGCTTCTCGGCAAGCGAGAGCTGACCCTCGATGGTGAACATGAACATCTCCCCGAGCGGCGTAGTGATCGGCGCCATGCCGCCACTGACACCCGGCGGCAAGTTGGCCATCGCCGAGGCCAGACGCTCACCGACCTGTTGGCGCGCCCAATAGATGTCAGTACCATCTTCGAAATCGATGGTGATGTCGGTCAGCGCATATTTCGACATGGAACGCAAGAGCTTCTGATGCGGGATGCCCAGCATTTCCTGTTCGACCGGAACGGCAATGCGGGTTTCGACTTCCTCCGGCGTCATGCCTGGCGCCTTCAGGATGATCTTGACCTGCGTCGTCGACACATCGGGAAAGGCATCGATCGGCAGACCCAGAAAGGCATATATGCCGGCGCCGACGAGCAGGGCGGTGAGCACCAGCAACAAAAGCCGCTGGGTCAGCGAAAAGCGGATCAGTGCTTCGAGCATTATTCGCCCCCTACCCCGGTGTAGATCGCTTTCAGGCTGGAGACGCCTTTCACCGCGACACTTTCCCCGACATTCAGGCCACTGACTTGGACACTGTCGCCCCCCTCGTCGAGCACAGTCACCGGGCGGGCCTCGAACTGGATTCCCTCGCCGTTGCTCGACGTCTGTACGAAAACCAACGTTCTGCCCTTATGGCGAACCAGGGCGCTAGCCGGCAGTGTCAGGTGCTGGCCTGTGGCGAGAGGTAATTCCACTTCGATCATCTGGCCGGGAATCAGCGTCTCGGCTCCCTTGTCCACGGCAGCGCGCAACAGCACTGTCTGGCTGGCAGGATCGACGGCGCGACCGATAGCGATCAGCTTCCCAAGTACGTTGCTGCCGGTCAGCTTGACCGGCGCCCCCTCGTGCAGCTTGGTCGCGACAGCGACTGGCACCTGGATTTCCAGCCAAAGTGGCGACAGCTTGGCAAGGCGATAGATTAGCGTCGAGGCCTCGACCCACTGGCCGAGTTCCACCCCCTGTTCCAGCACCACGCCGTCGATGGGCGAAACCAGCGCCAGCGGTCCGCCCATCTTGCTTGGCGCAATGCCAGCGAGCGCCAGTTTCTGACGCAGCTCGTTAGCGGCTGCCGCCGCCTGAACCGCGGCAGCACGCGTCGCCTGGAGGCGCGATTCGGCAATCAGCCCTTCGGCGAAAAGTTGTTCGTCGCGCTTCAGATTCTGTTCCAGCAGGGTGGCCTGGCTGGCCGCTTGCACCGCATCGCGCTGCAATTCCAGCGCTTGGGGGCTGGCCAAGTGCACCAGCACCTGCCCGCGCCTGACCGTCGAACCCGGCACCACCGCCAGCATCTCGATCCTGCCGGCCACAGGCGCTGCCAACACACGCATCTGCTCGTTGGGTACCAGCACCTTGGCGGGAAAGGTATTGCCACGACCTGGTGCCGCCTCGCTGACGACCTGCGTCACGATACCCAACGATTGCATTTGAGCGGGTTGCAAAATCAGCGTTTCTGCCGCGTGCACCGCAGCCGTGAGACTGAATAATAAGATTATGGTGAGGCGAAGGAGATATTGGATAAAGACTATCATGGCAGGGTTCACAATCGGATCGTGTGGTGTAGTGAGCGTGTCGGCGACGGGATCTTAGTGCCCCCAGGTGAACGGAACCTGAACGCCAAGCTTGCAGGGCAATAGCATTTACCCCCGAGGGAAGAGACCGAACAATAAAGCGCGGCAATCGTAGAGGTGTCACGACATGCAATTCACCTTTTCGCGTTGTCGTTACTTTACTTTCGAGCTGTTTTGCAGGCTTCTCACCCGGTCGAGAAAAGCCTGGCCATGTTTTCGGGTCAATTCGCTGTTGTTTTCCTCACTGACTTGGTGCAGCTCCTCGACATCCTTAGCGACCTGCTCCCAGTCGCTGCGCAGACGCTGGACAGATGCCCTCAGGGAATAGGTCAGCATGTGGACCTCATAAAGCTCAAGTGGTGTCAACTCCTTCTTCTCAAGGTACTGACGCAATACTTCGCCGTCGCGGCGCAACATCTCCCACGCCTCCTCTGTTGTTTTGGGAATCGCGACCTCGCGGTGGGCGGGGCGGGGCTCCGTCTCGGCAGCAAAGAGGTGGGAAGTAGCTGCGAAATTGCAGAAGATTGCCAAAGCAGTCAA
>NZ_BAAHXE010000021.1:0-35083 GCF_054657095.1 Hydrogenophilus islandicus
GTGGACAACTGCTTCTTTGGCACGGAGAACACCGAAAAACGGGGAAGAACAGCCCTGAGGATAAAGGGAGAGATAGCCAGTGAACCCGTGGGGGTAGAATCGTTGCTCCCGCGCTTCGACCGCGCGTACCCACAACCGTCCCTCCTCCTTTCCCTCAATTGTCCACTGTGGCATTTCGGCAACATCGGGTGTTCACAGGGATCAGCCTCTACCGGCAAGCCCAAAGAGCTGTCATCCCCTATTGCCCACAAAATTATCCACAAGATCTCGATGAGGGGTCCGCTGCAGCGATCGGTTCGATGCTGGACACAAACGGATGGGGATAAGAGCCACCATGGATCCTATAGTTCTTTGTTGGTAAAAGAAAAAAGTTGGCATGCTACTCTTTTTGTCCCCACTTCTCCCGTCGTACTCCGCAGGGTCACCCCCAGTTCACCCCACATTGTTTTTCCTTGAAGAGTAAGATGTCAACAAAGTTATCCACAGAAAGCGCCTGAGCGTAAACATATACAATCTTTTATTCAAAGAAACTGGTAAACAACCGAGCTCTGCGCGTTCGTTTTCACCCGATCTGATCTCGAACCCGCGTTTGCCCAAGCCACTTTGCGGTAGAATTGCTGTCATCAAAATGTCATATTCGCTCGCTACACTCCGCTCCGTCTTCTACCCAACCGAAAGGAGCACCCTCATGAAACCGATGCATACCCTTGTAGGCTTGGCGTTCGCTGGTGTGGCCGCAACAGTCGCCCACGCGGCGGGGAAGGTCGTCAAAATCGACGGTTCGAGTACCGTCTACCCCATCACCGAAGCGGTTGCTGAAGAGTTCCAGAAAGTCAAACGGGGTGCTGTCAACGTGACGGTTGGGATTTCGGGTACGGGCGGCGGCTTCAAGAAGTTCTGCCGCGGCGAGACCGACATCTCCAACGCGTCGCGCCCGATTCTCGAAGCGGAGATGAAGGCGTGCGCCGAAAAGGGGATCCAATACATCGAGCTGCCGGTTGCCTTCGACGCGCTGACGGTGGTCATCCACCCCAAGAACACCTGGGCCGAGGAGATGACCGTCGCCGAGCTGCGCAAAATGTGGGCCCCTGAGGCGCAAGGGGTGGTGACCAACTGGAAGCAGGTCTCTCCCCGCTTTCCCGACCGGCCGCTCAAGCTCGCTGGCGCGGGGTCCGACTCGGGCACCTTCGACTACTTTACTGAGGCGATCGTCGGCAAGGCGAAGTCGAGCCGCGGCGACTACCTCGCGTCCGAGGATGACAATGTCGTCGTTCAGTTCATCGCCTCCGACGAGAACGCGCTGGGTTACTTCGGTCTCGCCTATTACGAGGAGAACAAAGGGAAGCTCAAAGCGGTGAAAATCAAGAAGGACGAGAACTCCCCCGCGGTCGAGCCGAGCGTCGAGACGGTGAATAACGGCACCTACCAGCCGCTCTCCCGTCCCATCTTCATCTACGTCAACGCCGACGCGGCGAAGAACAAACCCGAAGTGCGGGAGTTCGTCGAGTTCTACCTGAAGAACGGCGCGAAACTCGCGCGCGAGGTGGGGTACGTCGATCTGCCGGCGCGTGCCTATGAGCTGGCGCTCAAGAACTTCCAGGCGATGAAGACGGGGACCGTGTTTGGTGGCCAATCGGAGGTCGGGGTGCGGGTCGAAACGCTCCTCGAGCGCGAAGCCAAGCAGTGACCTCAGCGTAACAGATGAGGGGGGTGCCCCCTCCTCAAGGGAATGGGCGACGTGACCACGACTGCCACAACGACTGCTCCTGCGACGACAACGCAACCCCCTTCTGTAGGCCATGTGACCCACGGACGGGCGCGCAACGCCAAAGAGCGGGTGATCGAGGGGATTCTCTTTCTCGCCGCATTCTCGGCGGTGGCGACGACCATTGCGATCGTCGCGATTCTCCTCTATGAAGGGTGGACCTTCTTCGAGCACGTCTCGCTCGTCGAGTTTTTCACCCACACCCAGTGGACGCCGCTCTTTGAAAAGGCGGAGTTTGGTGTCTTGCCGCTCGTTGCCGGTACCTTCACTGTCTCGGGGATTGCGGTGCTGGTCGCTGCGCCGTTGGGGTTGTTGGTCGCGATCTATCTCTCCGAATTCGCCTCCTTTCGCACCCGTGAGGTGGTCAAACCGATCCTCGAGCTCTTGGCTGGCGTGCCGACGATCATCTACGGTTACTTTGCCCTCCTTTTCGTCACCCCACTACTGCAAAAGGTCATCCCGGGGCTTCCTGGGTTCAACATGTTGAGTCCTGGGATCGTGATCGGGATCATGATCACGCCGTACGTCGCGTCGGTCTCTGAGGATGCGATGCGCGCGGTGCCGATGGCTCTGCGCGAAGCCTCCTACGCGATGGGGGCGACCCGCTTGCAAACGGCGATGAAGGTAGTGCTGCCGGCGGCGATTTCGGGCGTGGTCGCGGCGGTGATCCTCGGGATTTCGCGGGCGGTGGGCGAAACAATGGTGGTGGCGATCGCTGCCGGGCAGCAGCCCAATTTTACCTTTGACCCACGCGAACCGGCCGCGACGATCACCGCCTACATCGTCCAGGTGGCGATGGGGGATCTGCCGCACGGCTCGATCGGTTACCAGAGTATCTTCGCTGTGGGGCTGGTGCTCGTGGTGATCACTCTCCTCTTCAACGTGATCGGCCAGTGGGTGCGGCGGCGCTGGCGGGAGGCGTACTGACGATGGCACAGGAAAAGGAGACGCTCGTAGCGTTGCGCCGGGGAATCGCGCAACGGCGGCGTTGGGACCTGATCTTCGGGGTGGTCGGTCTCGTCGCGACGATGGTCGGGGTGATCGTCCTCTTCGCCCTCTTCATCGACCTCGTGCAAGATGGCTACCGCCACGTGATCCGGCCCGAGTTCTACTTCAACTTCCCGTCACGCCGCGCAGCGGATGCCGGCATCTACTCCGCGTGGGTAGGAACGGCGCTGGTGATGATCGTCACCTTCCTCGCTGCGGCGCCGTTGGGTGTGGCCGCGGCGGTCTACCTCGAAGAGTACGCGCCGAAGAACTGGCTCACCGAGGTGATCGAGATCAACGTCACCAACCTGGCCGCAGTGCCGTCGATCGTCTATGGCCTGTTGGCGCTGGGACTTTTCGTCTATCTGCTCGATTTCGGCCAGAGTATTCTCACCGCAGGGCTCACGCTCGCGTTGATGATTCTGCCTGTGATCATCGTGGCCACCCGGGAGGCGCTGCGCGCGATTCCGCAACACATCAAAGAGGCCGCTTACGCGCTCGGCGCAACCCGCTGGCAGGTGGTTCATGACCATCTCCTCCCTTACGCCTCGGGAGGGATCCTCACGGGGGTGATCATCGGGATGGCGCGCGCGATCGGCGAGACGGCGCCGGTGATCACGATCGGCGCGCTCACCTTTATCGCCTTTCTGCCGCCGCTCCCCTTTACTGGCGACCCCCCCGCTGGCCCGTTCGACTGGCTCTTCTCGCCCTTTACTGTGTTGCCGATCCAGATGTTCAACTGGCTCTCGCGCCCCCAGCCGGCGTTTCATGAGCTCGCTGCCGGTGTCGGGATCGTGATCATCGTCGCGACGCTCCTGATGAACGGCCTGGCGATCTGGCTGCGCTACCGCATTCGTCGTCAATTGACTTGGTAAAACGCAAATGAACGCAACAGAAGAGCTGCAACAAGGGGCAACCACGCCTTCGACCCACTCGCTCGGCGTGCCGGTGAAGGCCGAAGCGGTCGGCTTCCACTTCTACTACGGTGCGCACCATGCGCTCAAAGACCTCAACATGCCGGTCGCGGAGAAGCGGGTGACGGCGCTCATCGGCCCGTCGGGGTGCGGGAAATCGACCTTTTTGCGCAGCTTCAACCGGATGCACGACCTCTACCCCGGCAACCGCTACGTCGGGGAGATCCGCCTCTATCCCGACAACATCAACCTGGTCGCTGCCGACGTCGACCCGATCGAGATCCGGATGCGGGTCGCGATGGTCTTCCAGAAACCGAACCCCTTCCCGAAGTCGATCTTCGATAACGTCGCCTACGGCCTTTATGTGCGCGGGATGAAAAACCGCACCGAGATCGCCGACCGGGTCGAAGCGGCGCTCAAGGCGGCGGCGCTCTGGGACGAGGTCAAAAATCGGCTCGACGCGCTCGGTACGTCCCTTTCAGGGGGGCAGCAGCAGCGCCTCTGCATCGCCCGGGCGCTTGCCGCCGAGCCGGAGATCCTCCTTCTCGATGAACCGACTTCGGCGCTCGACCCGATCGCCACCGCGTCGATCGAGGAGCTCGTCACCGAATTGCGCGAACGGGTGACGATCCTCATCGTCACCCACAACATGCAACAGGCGGCGCGGATCTCCGACTACACCGCATTCATGTATCTCGGGGAGCTGGTTGAATTTGGCCCGACCGACGAGCTCTTCGTCCGCCCAAAGAAAAAGCAGACCGAGGATTACCTCACCGGCCGCTTCGGTTAGGGTCGTTCAGCCGATCGCTGCGGCCGGTTAGCGTCTCGGGCTATCCGCTCCCTCAATTCCCCGCCCACCCCGCCGGTGGGCTTTTTGTTGCGCGAAAACGGGCTAAACTTTTTCCGAACTCTGCCGTAATATAACAACGATCAGGAGGGAACCGCGATGAAACCGAAAATCACGCCGACGCAAACCGAGGTCACCTTTTCGCCCGACGAGACGATCGTGAGCAAAACCGACCTCAAGGGGCGGATCACCTACGCGAACCGCGTCTTCATGCGGGTCTCGGGGTACTGTGAAGAAGAGCTCCTCGGTGTTCAACACAACATCGTCCGCCACCCCGATATGCCGCGGGGCGCGTTCAAGCACCTCTGGATGACGATTCAAGAGGGCCGCGAGTGGTTTGGCTTTGTCAAAAATATGGGAAAAAGCGGCCACTACTACTGGGTCTTCGCCAACGTCACCCCGGACTTCGAGGCGGGGCGGATCGTCGGTTACTTCTCGGTGCGGCGCCAGGCCCCACGCGCGGCAGTTGCCGTGATCGAACCACTCTACGCTGAAATGCGGCGCGTCGAGCAAGAGGCGGGTGCGGCGCGGGCGTGCGAGGCATCCATCGCGTGGCTCACGAACGAGATGACGCGCCGCGGAACCGATTACGAGTCGTTCGTGCTTGATCTGTTTCAAGCTTAAAGGAGAGAACCATGAGTGAGATCGAGCTGATTACACAATCCACCAGCCAGGCGAGTCGGTCTATCCCTTTTTTCCTCACCCGGATCAAGATTTACTTTGCGCTCTTTGTCGGTTTCATCTGGCTGATGGCTGCAGTGTCGCTGGTGCAGAATGGCCCGCAAATCGCCAACATCGCTGCTCCGATCGTGGTGGTGGTTTTTGCGTGGGTCGGTTACCGCTCGGTTCTCCCCGCCTTTGAGGTTCTGGGGCGGATCGACCTGCTGCTCAAGGAGGTGAAGGAGGGGCGTTTCCATAGCCGCATCACCCATACCAAGGGCCTTGGTGAATTGGGGAAAATTGCCTGGGACCTCAATGAGTTTCTCGATATCGTCGAAGCCTATTTCAAAGATGCAACCACCTGCTTTGACCGTGCGCGCCACGAGGACTTCACCCGCAAAGCGTTTGTGGTTGGGATGCCGGGAGAGTTTGCCCGCTCGATGGCGTCGATCAACGAGGGGCTCGCGGCGATGAAGGCGGCCGCAGAGTTTTCCCGCAAGAACCGGCTGATGAGCGAACTCCACCAACTCAACACCGGCAATCTCCTCAAAAACCTTTCAGGCAACCAGTCGGATCTCGTCGCGGTCGGCAATGAGATGGACCATGTGCTGACCCTTGCCGAACGGAACGAAGCGGGTGCAGCAAAGAGCCAGGAGACAGTGAAGGAGATTGCCGCGACGCTATCGGAGATTACCGCGAAGATGGCGGCGACCGCCGAGACGGCGCGGGCGCTCGAGGCCTCAAGCAGCCAGATCGACAAGACCGTTCAGCTCATCTCCGACATCACCGAGCAGACCAACCTCTTGGCGTTGAACGCGGCGATCGAGGCAGCGCGCGCCGGTGAGCTGGGTCGGGGCTTTGCCGTGGTCGCCGATGAGGTGCGGAAACTCGCCGAACGGACCCGCAAGGCGACCGAGGAGATCGCGCAGGTGATGAGTGGGTTGCGCCACGAAGTCGACGCGATGGTGGCGCAGACGCTTGCCCTCTCCGACGAAGCGAAAGCGATCGCCGGGGAGGTGACCGGGTTCGAAGCGCAATTCGACGAGGTGGCGGCCTCGAGCAAAGAGACGATCGCCGCGCTCACCAAAGCGAAAGACCTGGCGTTTGCAAGCCTGGTGAAGCTCGACCACGTGATCTACATGCAGCGCGGCTACGTCGCGGTGGAGAAAGGGGGCGAAGGAGAGGAGGCGCAAGCCGTTGCCGTCGACCACACCCGCTGCCGCCTTGGGAAGTGGTACTACGAAGGGCACGGCAAAGCGGCATTCGCGCATCTCCCCGCCTACCGCGAACTCGAGCAACCCCACGCCCAGGTCCACCGTGGGGTCCACACGGCGATCAGTTATGCGAAAGAGGATTGGCTGCACGACGAGGCAGTGCTCAAGGGGATCGTCGACGGCATGCGTGAAGCAGAGGCCGGCAGCCAACAGGTGATTGCGCTCATCGGCAGAATGATGGAGCAGAAGTACGCCGCGTCGCAAGGGAAAACGACCGCTTCCCAGGGGGGAGGCGCGCGGAAAGGGACCGTCCCTCTTGCACGTGCCGCAGCAAAGCAGCTACAATGAGCGCACTTGACCCTGAAGAGAAGGAGACCCACCGATGAAACGCGTTGCCCTGATCACTGCTTTGACCCTCCTTTCCGCCGCGGCGCACGCCGACGCGCTGAAACCGGAAGAGAAGGTCAAATTCCGCCAGGCGAGCTACACCACGATGGCGTGGAATATGGGGAAGATCAAAGCGATGGTCGTCGACGGCTCGATGCCCTTTAGCCAGACGCAGGTCTCGGCCGCGGCGAACGTGATCGCCGCGATCGCCAATTCAGGCATGGGTGCCCTCTATTCGCCCGATACCCTCGGCGTCGTCGGTTTCAAGAAGTCGCGCTTGAAGGAGAACTTCTTCCAAGAGCAGGACGAGGTGCGCAAGATTGCGACCAACTTCGTCGAACAGGCCAATAAACTCGCCGAAGTTGCGGCGATGGGCAACAAGGACGAGATCAAGGCGCAGTTCGGCGAAGTCGGCAAAGCGTGTAAGGCGTGCCACGACAAATTCCGCGCCGAAGAGTGAGGCGCGCTACCACTCGGGTGTAGTCGGAGCAGCGGGCGCCGAGGGCGGCGGTGTCATCCAGACGCCGCTTGCCGCGGTCGCTACGGCAACACCCGCCGCAATCGCAACCACCCCCCGCAGCCAGAAGCCCCGTTGCTGCCACGGCGCCATTTGGGGGGTAGAGGCGGCGAGTTCTGAGCCATCTCGACCCGTTACCCGGTAACCGGTAATCATCGGCGTCACGAGGTTTTCGCGCTTCACCACCCGGTAGAAGAGGATCGCGCCGAGGTGCAGCAGCACAAGTAGGACGAGCACCGGTTCTAACCGTCGGTGCCAGGTGGTGATGGCAAGCTGCGTCTCCTCAGGGAGGAGCGGCGCGAGCGGCCCGCGGAAGGCGATCTCGTCGTACGAGAAGAGCCCCAAGAGGGTCTGGAGCGTGAAGAGGGTAAGGAGCGCGACGACCGAGAGCGCGCCGAGCGGATTATGGCCGATCCCGCGCCATTCGCCCCGGAGATAGGCGCGAATCGCTGCCGGACCCCGGACGAACGAGGCAAAGCGGGCCGTCTCAGGCCCGATCACCCCCCAGACGAGGCGAAAGGCGATCAGCCCACAGACGGCAACGCCAAAGAACCCGTGCCACGCCATCGCGTTGCCGCCGATCTTGACCGTCACGAACGCCCCGACCACCGCAGCGACCAAGAGCCAGTGAAAGAGGCGCAGGAGCGGATCCCACACTGCGATCGGTTGCTGTTGTTGTTCCATAGCTATTTCCTCCTGTCAAAGTGTTGAACGTTTTCTTACGTGCTCCTCGGCGGCCAGGACCTTGCCGCTCGGCGTCGCCGCGGCGATCACACCCGCAACTGGCCCAGCGTAGAGGAGCTGCCCCCCCTCGATGCCCCCAGCGGGGCCGAGCTCGATGAACCAGTCGGCCTCGAGCCAGAGGTCGCAGTCGTGCTCGATCACCACCACCGTGTGGCCAGCGTCGACGAGGCGGTGGAGAACCGGGAGAAGCAGCGCGACGTCGGCCATGTGGAGCCCCACGGTCGGCTCATCGAGTAGGTAGAGCGTGGGACGCGCGGCGCGCTGCGTGAGTTCCGCAACCAGCTTGAGCCGCTGCGCCTCCCCGCCGGAGAGGGTCGCGCTCGTCTGCCCCAAGCGCAGATACCCCAAACCGACCGATTCCATCAGGCGAAGCGGTTCGGCGATCGCCGGGTGGGCGGCGAAAAAGTCGGCGGCCTCCGCCGCGCTCATCGCCAGGATCTCGGCGATCGTCCGGCCGCGGTAGCGCACCGCAAGCGCCTCGGCGCGGTAGCGGCTGCCGCCGCAGGCGTCGCACGGTTCGCGCACCGTCGGCAGAAAGGCCATCTCGGCGGCGACCCAGCCGTTGCCGGCGCAGACGGGGCAGCGCCCCTCGCCGCTGTTGAACGAGAAGAAGGCGGCGCGGTATCCTTGGGCACGCGCCTCAGGCGTTGCGGCAAAAAGGGCGCGGATCGGGTCGAAGATCTTAAGGTAGGTCGCGGGGCAGGAGCGGCTCGTCTTGCCGATTGGGGACTGATCGACAAGCACAAGGCGTTCGATCGCCTCCCCCCCTTCGAGCGCCCGACACCCGACGGGTTTCCCAGCGGTGAGCGACGCGGCGAGCACCTCATGGACCAGCGTCGATTTCCCCGACCCGGAGACCCCGGCGACGACGGTGAGGCGGTTCACGGGGAACGCGACGTCGAAGCCCTTCAAGTTGTGGGCGTAGGCCCCGCGCACCGTGAGCCACGCGGTGGGGGTTTCCCGCGGCGGAGCGAGGCGGTGGGGGATGCCGTCGCGCAGATAGCGGCCGGTGAGCGACGCGGGGTGGGTGGCGATCGCGTCAGGGGGGCCGGCGGCGACGATCTCCCCGCCCTCTTCGCCCGCGCCGGGGCCGAGGTCGATGATCCAGTCGGCGCGGCGGATCACCCGCGCGTCGTGTTCGACGACGACCACCGTTGCGCCGCGGTCGCGCAACCGCTCGAGCACCGCAACCAGCCGCGCGTCGTCTTGCGGGTGGAGCCCGATCGTCGGTTCGTCGAGGATATAGGCGACGCCGGTCAAGTTGGCCCCCAACTGCGCCGCAAGGCGGATCCGCTGCGCTTCGCCGCCCGACAAGGTCGGCGCGGCGCGGTCGAGCGTCAGGTAGCTCACCCCCACCTCGTCGAGGAGCGCCAACCGCGCCCGCAAGCCGGGAAGGATCTCGGCGACGACCGCATCGGCGTGGGGGTCGGCGCGCGACCGCTCTTCAAGGGTGTCGAGCCACGCGGCGAGGTCGCGGATCGTCCGCCGCTCGATCGCCTCCCATGGGGTGTCGGCGACGCGCACCGCGCGCGCCGCGGGGTTCAACCGGGCGCCGCCACAGGCGGGGCAGGGCTTCTCGGCGACGACATGTTTCGCTTCCCACTCGACCGCTTCGGCAAAAGAGCGCGGTAGCCCCTCCTCTTCCGCGCGCTCTTTGCCGACGACGACGCGCCCCGTCCCGAGGCAGGTGGGGCACCAGCCGAGCGGCGAGTGGTAAGAGAAGAGGCGCGGGTCGAGCGCCGGGAGCGCGGTGCCGCAACTCGGGCAGACGGCGTGGGCGCTCACCACCTGCCAGCTGGTGCCGCAGCGCACTTTTGCCCAGCCGTCGGCGAGCCGCCACGCGGTAGCGATCGCCTCAGCGAGCTCCGGTTCGGTGCGAGGGGTGCGCGCAACCGGGAGGTCGATCTCGTGCTCGCGGTAGCGGTCGGGGCGGCGCCACGGGTGGGTCGGCACCTCGTCACCGTCGAGAAAGAGGGTGGGGTAGCCGCGCGCGGCGGCCCAGTCGGCAAGCTCCTGATAGACCCCTTTGCGCCGCCGCACGAGTGTCGCCGTGACGACGTCGGGGCGCGAGGGAGCAAGCACCGCTGCCCATTCGACAGCGGAGCGGCGATGAGCGGCAACGTGGCACTGCGGGCAGTACGGGGTGCCGAGTTTCGTCCACAGGAGCCGCAGGTAGGGGGAGAGCTCGGTGAGGGTTGCGACCGTACTCTTCCACCCGCCGCGGCTGGTGCGCTGTTCGATTGCCGCAGTCGGCGGCAGCCCCATGAGCCGGTCGACCGCCGGAGGGGGGGGAGGTTGAACGAACTGGCGCGCGTAGGCGTCGAGCGCCAAGAGGTAGCGCCGCTGCCCTTCGGCAAAGAGGATGTCGAAGGCCAACGTCGATTTCCCCGAGCCCGAGCGGCCGGTGACGACGGTCAGCTGCCCGTGGGGGATCGTGACGTCGATCCCTTTGAGGTTGTGTTCGCGCGCGCCGAGCACGGTGATCGCATGCGGCGGGGTCTGCTCCTCTCGGGAGCGGTAGCTCGCGGGCGCTTCGGCAACCGCGCGCACAGCGGGGTCGTTCGCCGCCCAAGCGCCGCGAAGCGCCTGCGCGGTGGCCGTCGCGGCTCCTGCGAGCTGCGCGGGGGGGCCGGAAAAGAGGAGCTTGCCGCCCCCTGCCCCCCCTTCGGGGCCGAGTTCGATCACCCAATCGGCAGCGCGGATCACCTCGCGGTGGTGTTCAACCACCACCACCGCGTCGCGCGCGGCGGTGCGCTGCTGGAGAAAGGCGAGGAGCTTCGCGACCTCCGCTTCGTGGAGGCCTGTCGTCGGTTCGTCAAGGACAATGAGCCGCCGCCCGGCGGACGGTTCGCCGGTGGCGAGCGCGGCGGCGAGCTTCAACCGCTGCGCTTCGCCCCCGGAGAGGGTCGGCGTCGGCTGCCCAAGGCGGAGATACCCCAACCCGAGCGCGGCGAGGAGTTCGAGCGGAGGAAGGAGCTTGCGGCCGGCGCGGTCGGCGGCGAGGCGTGCGATCGCCTCGTCCACGGTCATTTCGAGCCACTCGGCGACGTTGGCCCCAAGCCATGTCACCGCGAGCACCTCGCCGCGGAAGCGCTTGCCGTCGCACACCGGGCACTTGAGGTAGACGTCGGCGAGAAACTGCATCTCGATGCGGGTAAACCCCGCCCCCTGGCACGCGGGGCAGCGGCCAGCGCCGCTGTTGAACGAGAAGGCGGCGGCGTTCAACCCCTGCTGCCGCGCCGCGTCGCTCTTCGCAAAGGCGGTGCGCAACCCCTCCCAGACACCCATCACGGTCGCAGGGACCGAGCGGGTGGTGCGGGCAAGCGGCGACTGGTCGACCCAGACGACGGCGGCGATCGGGGGGTTCTTCTGTTCGGGCAACCAGCGCAACCGCACCCCTTCGGGGAGGGGCAAGCGGTGGCACGCCGCATCGACGGCGGGAACGAGCACCTCCTCAACGAGCGTCGATTTGCCTGAACCGGAGACGCCGGCGACGACCGTCAGCCCCACGAGGGGAACGGTGACGGTGAGGTCGCGGAGGTTGTGGCGCTCGGCGACGAAGAGTTCGACTGCAGGGGATAGGTCGGCGGCGGGTTGGGGGGTAGAGGGTGCGGTGAAGACCGACGGCGCGGGCATCGCGAGCGGGGGGAGCGCTGCGCCATCCGCTACCGCGCGCGCAAACGCGGCACGAAGCCCCGCGCCGGTGAGCGACGTCGGGTGGGTGGCCAGCAGCGCGGGCGGGCCAGCGAAGAGGAGTTCGCCCCCCTTTTCGCCCGAACCGGGGCCGAGGTCGATCACCCAATCGGCTGCGGCGATCACCTGCGGGTCGTGTTCGATGACGACGACGGTGTTGCCGAGCGCGACGAGGCGGCGCATCGCGGCGATCACCCGGGCGACGTCGCGCGCGTGCAATCCAGCGGTAGGCTCTTCCAAGACGAAGAGGGTCTGGGTGAGTTCGACCCCGAGCGCCGTGGTGAGGCGAATCCGCTGGAGTTCTCCGCCGGAGAGGGTGCGCGCGGCGCGCGCAAGCGTCAGGTACCCTAACCCGACCTCGTCGAGGTAGCGGAGCCGCTCGGCGGTCGCCGCCCACGCGAGGCGCACCCCGCGCGGCCAGTCGTGGTGGGGAAGACGCTCCCAGAAGCGGAGCGCGTCGGCGACCGCCAACTCCCGAAATTGGGCGATCGTCAGGTCATTGACCCGCCACGCGAGCGCCTCCGGGACGAGGCGGGTGCCGCCGCACGCCGGGCAGCGGCGCGGTGAGCGGTAGCGGGCAAGGAGCACCCGCATCGC
Source organism: Hydrogenophilus islandicus (assembly GCF_054657095.1). NCBI lineage: Bacteria > Pseudomonadati > Pseudomonadota > Hydrogenophilia > Hydrogenophilales > Hydrogenophilaceae > Hydrogenophilus > Hydrogenophilus islandicus. The sequence continues at coordinate 12,326 of NZ_BAAHXE010000021.1, forward strand.
CATCTTGTAGCTCTTCCGCTCGACCCACTCGAAGTAGCGGGCAACGCCGTACCAGTGGCTCGGCCAGCTTTGCTCCCAGCTCTCCCACTCGGGGTCGCCGTAGATCACCCAGTCGCGCGTCGCGCTGGGGAGCTCCTGCCACGGGGTGTCGAGCGGCACGCCGCGCTTGCGCGCGAACAGCTCGAGCTCTTCTTGACACTGGCGCGACTCGCCGCTCTGCCACGGCCGGATCGCGCCGTCGGCGAGTGACCGGGTGGGGTCGGGGATCACCTTCTGCCAGTCGATCTCCAGCAAGTCGCCAAAGCCGCGGCAGACGGGGCAGGCACCGAGCGGGTTGTTGTAGGAGAAGAGGGCGGGGGTGGCGCGCGGCGCGGCAACGCCGCAGCTCGGGCAGAGGGGAGTAGTGAGCGAGACCCAAAGCACGTCGTCGCGCGGCGGCTGCCAGACGGGGGGGGCGCCGTCGCTTGCCGCGAGCGGGGCGACCGTCTCCCAGCGGGCGACGAGGACCGTTCCGTCGCCGCGCGCCGCGGCGGCGGAGAGCGCGGCGGCAAAGCGCTCCGCTTCGTCGGCGACGCGCCGCAGCCGGTCGGCGACAACCCACCAGCGGTGGCCGGTGGCGGTGGGGGTGGCGCCGACGACCCGGGTAAACCCCTGCGCCGCGAGCCTCCGCCACGCCTCTTCAATGGGCCACTCGGTCGGCACCGCGAGCGGCCACGCGACGACGATCCGCTCCCCCTCGGGCCACGGGAGTGCCGCCCAGACCTCCGCCGCGCTCCGCCACCGCCGCGCCGGCACACCGCAGCTTGGGCAGTGCCACGTCGCCGCTTCGGCCCAGATCACCTTGAGGAGGTCGTCGATCTCGGTGAGCGTCCCGACAGTGGCGCGGGAGGTGCGCACCGCGCCCCCCGCTTCGATCCGCACCGCGGGGGGGATCCCCTCGACGGCGTCGACGGCCGGGGGGTCGAGCCGTTCGAAGAACTGCCGCGCGTAGGGGGAGAAGGTCTCGACGTAGCGCCGTTGCCCTTCGGCGTAGAGGATCTCGAGCGCGAGCGACGACTTCCCTGCCCCCGAGACGCCGGTGATCGCGACGAGCCGCCCCTTCGGGATCGCGACGGTGAGGTTTTTGAGGTTGTTCTGCCGCGCGCCGACGACGCGGATTTCGTCGCCTGCTGCCGGCGTCTCGCTTGGCGTCTGTGTCACGACGGCGCAACCCCGTAGTAGTCGCAATACCAGGCGACGAAGCGCCGCACCCCCTCCGCGACCGGCGTTTGCGGCGCGTAGCCGGTGAGGCGCTTCAAAAGCGTACAGTCGGCCCAGGTTGCCGGGACGTCCCCCATCTGCATCGGGAGGTAGCGGCGCACCGCCTTTTTCCCCAACGCCGCTTCGATCGCGGTGACGAAGTCAAGGAGACGGACGCTTTGCGAGTTGCCGATGTTGACCACCCGCCACGGCGCCGCGGGGCTCAAGGTGTCCCCAGGGATCGGTTGCCACCCCCTCTCCGCCGTGCGCGCGTGCGGGGGCGGTGGAGGGACGTCGATCAAGAGGCGAATCGCGCGCACCAGATCCTCGACGTAGGTGAAGTCGCGGTACATCTCGCCGTGGTTGTAGATCTCGATCGGGGTGCCCGCGAGAATCCCTTGGGTGAATTTGAAGAGGGCCATGTCGGGGCGCCCCCACGGACCGTAGACGGTGAAGAAGCGAAAGAGGGTTGTCGGCACGTTCCAGAGGTGGGCGTAGGCGTGGGCCATTGCCTCGTTCGCCTTTTTGGTCGCGGCGTAGAGGGTCAGCGGGGTGTCGGTCGGCTGCGTCTCGGTAAAGGGCATCTCGCGGTTCGCGCCGTAGACGCTGCTCGTCGACGCCATCAGCAGATGGTTCGGTTGCACCCGCTTCGCCGCTTCGAGAAGATGGAAGGTGCCGACCAGGTTCGCGTCGATGTAGGCGCGCGGGTTCTCGAGGCTGTAGCGCACCCCGGCCTGCGCCGCGAGGTGAATGATCACCTCGGGGGCTGCGGCGTCGATCGCTCGATCGAGCGCCGCTTGGTCTTCGAGGAGCGCGTCCGTCGCGGTGAAGGCGGGGTAGGTGGCGAGCAGCTGATGGCGCGCCCGCTTGAGGTTCACGTCGTAGTAGTCGGTGATCCCGTCGTAGCCGAAAACGGTGTGGCCCTCTTCGAGGAGCAGCCGCGCCAAGTGAAAGCCGATAAAACCAGCCGTGCCGGTGATGAACAGACGCATGGTTCGAACTCGCTCATTGAGTGGAAACAGTGACATCGGAAAAGTAGCGCACTTTGCACCGCGGGTCGAGCACTTCGACCACTTCAGGGGGCAACCGTTCCGGAGCGACGACCTCGGCGATCGCCACCTCAGGGACGGCGGTGAGGTCGATCGCGAGGAGCTCGCTGCGCGGCGTCTCCGGCTCGTAGAGGAGCACCCAGGGGCGGAGGGGGTCGGCGGGGCTGTTGCGCAAGACAAGGCCAATGGCGTCGTTGCTGAGGCGAACGAACGACCCGGGGGGATAGACGCCGATGAGCTTGACGAACGCGGTAAAGAGGGGCTCGCTCCACGCCCCCTGCTCGCGGCGGTAGAGCCACGCGACCGCTTTCGCCGGGGGGAGTGGCCGGACGCCGGGGAGGGGGTTGCAGAGGTTGTCGAAACGGTTCGCCAACGCGACGATCTGCGCTTCGAGCGGCACGGCGTCGCCGGCAACGCCGTCGGGAAATCCTTTGCCGTCGACCCGCTCGTGGTGCATCCGCACCCAGAGGCGCACCCGCTCGTCGATGCCCGCGACATTCGCCAAAAATTCGGCGCCATAAATGGGGTGGAGGCGGTAGAGCTGCTCTTCGGCGCGGCTCCGTTGCCGGTTGTAGAGGACCTGGGTGGGAATGCGCGTCTTGCCAATGTCGTGCAGGAGCGCCGCCGTCCCGACCGCTTCGATCGCCGCCTGCGGCAGCCCCATGCGGTGGGCGAGCATCTGCGCGATCACCATGGTGTTGAGCGCGTGGCCGGTCGCCCCTTCGTCGTGCGCGTGTTCGGCAATCAGCTGCAACACCACTTCCGCCTGCGGGGTGAAACGCGCCGCTGCCTCTGCGGCGACCGCCCGCGCGAGCTCCGCCCCCTGCGCCTGGCCGCGGTCGATCGCCTCGAGTGCCGTGCGCGTCCGTGCGGCACTCTCCTGGTAGGCCTCTTGGCAGCGGGCAAGTGTCCGCCGCATCGCCACCACCGCCTCGTGCTGCCGCCGCTTTTCGGCGCGCACTGCCTCGACCCGCGTCCGTTCGGTTTGCGCGACCCGTGCCGCTTGCTCGGCGTGGCTGGGCGTTGGGGTGGCGTCGGGCGGGAGCGGTGCAACCCGGCTCTTCTGCGGATTCCACCGGACCGTGGTGAGCCCGAGCGCTTTGAGCTCGGCCAACTGCGCTTCGTCGCGGATCGTGAACGCATTGAACCAGAAGGGGTGGTCGAGCCACGGGAGGTCGAGCTCGACATGGACCCCGGGGCGGAGCCGGTCGACGGGTACTTCTGGGGGTGGCGAGGCGTTCTTGCGCACGGTGGGGGTAACCTCTGCTATACTTTTTTCCGTGAAATAGGGGGGTGTTGTGACCAACAAGAAGGATAACAAAAACTCGGTGGCTCCCGACGAGGTGCGGGCGCTGATCGCGCGGTTGATCGACCGGTTTGGCAACCAGATCAACGGCGACACCCTGCGCGCTGCCTATTACGACGCGCGCGGCTTGCCCGTCCCGCCAACGCCGGCAACGCCAGTGCTGCTTGAGGCGCTCGCGCGGCTGCTGCCCACCGACGCCCCCGAGATCCACCGCCAGCTGCGGGTGGCGAATGACGCGATCGCGCGGCGCAACTACACGGCGGCCCAACCGGCGCTTGAGCGCGCGGCGCACCTCTTTCTCGCTAACCCATCGCCGCTCACCCACCCCCCGGCGGCTCTTCCGGCCACGCTTTCGGCGAACGTTGCGCCAGCGCCGGCGTTCGACCACGAATACAACCCGCTTTTCATCGCCGTCATCCGCGAACTCTTTTTGCCTTTTCTCAATCCCGACGGCGACCTCTACGAAATTGCCCTCACCCTTCTTGAGCGGCTTGAGCGGGAGCCGCTCTCGACCGATCTGGCTCATGAGCTTCGCCTCTTCATCGAAGCGGCGGCGCCGATCGCGATCGCCGTCAGCGACCACGCGCGTGACCTGACGCGGCTTGTCGAGCTGATGCTCCGTCACCTCGACAATTTCGTCCTCGAGGCGGAACTAGCGCGCCAGCAGGTGAAATTCATCCGCGACGCACTGGCGCGGATGCACGAGGCGGGCATTCTCGAGGAGGCGAGCGAACGGCTCGAGCAGCTGATCGACGCCCAGCGCCGGGTGATCGACGAGCGGCGCCAAGCGGAGGTCGAGATCCGGCAGCTGCTCACTGTGGTGATCGAGCGGCTTGCCGCCTTCTCGAGCGACAGCAACGACTACGCGCAAGAGCTGCAACAGACCCTCGACAAGGTGCAGAACGCCAAAAACCTGGGTGAACTGCGCGACGCGCTCCTCCAGACGGTGCGCCGCACCCAGTTCATGCAGCACTCTTCCGAGCAGACCGCACAGACCGCGCAGCGCATCCAGGAGGAGCTGACGGCGACGCGGGCGCGCATGGAGCGGCTGGAGCAGGAGCTGCGGGAGTTGTCGCAGCAGACGGTGAGCGACCCCCTCACCGGATTGATGAACCGCCGCGGTCTCGAAAACTTCTGGAACCGCGAAGCTTCCCGCGCCGTGCGGCAGAAAACGCCGCTCTCCCTTGCGGTGATCGACCTCGACAACTTCAAGAAATTCAACGATACCTTTGGCCACCTCGCCGGCGACCGCGCCTTGCAACACTTGGCGACGATCGCGAAACGCTACCTCCGGCCGCAAGACGGCATCGCCCGCTGGGGGGGCGAAGAGTTCGTGATCGTTCTGCCGGAGAGCGACGTCGCAACCGCCGAACGGGTGGTCCAGAGACTGCAGCGGGAGCTCACCAAAGCGCTCTTCTTTTATGACAACCAGCACCACGTGATCACCTTCAGCGCCGGCGTCGCCGAGTGGCACGGGGAGGGGGAGCGCCTCGAGGAGCTGATCGCCCGCGCCGACGAGGCGCTCTACCGCGCGAAACGGGCCGGGAAAAACCGCGTCTTTACCGCTTGACGCGCCAAGCTCCACCCCTGCGGGGCGGGTGCGTGGCGCGGCGGGGGAGTGAGCCGATTACCGTTTCACCGCGACGAAGAGGCGCCGGCCGTCGCGGTCGATGAGAATCGCCGCCTGTTTCCCAGCTTTCGCAAGGAGCGCTTTGAGCTCGGCGGGGGTGGTGACCGGTTGCTGGTTGACCGCGAGAATCACGTCGCCGGGCTGGATTCCCGCCTGGGCCGCTGCGCCGCTTGCCGCGGTGACGACCACCCCCTGGTCGATGCCGCGGCTTCTCTGCTCCTGCGGGGTGAGCGGCCGAACGGCGAGGCCAAACGGCGCGTTGTTCGGCGGGGTCGCAGTGCTCGCGGCGCTCTCCGGTTCGTCGAGTTCGGCAAGGGTCACCGTCTTCTCGAGCCGTTTCCCTTGGCGCAGCAGCGTCACCCGCACCTGCTCGCCGGGGCGCCGTTCGCCGATCATCCGCGGGAGGTCCCCCGACTCTTTCACCTCGGTCCCGTCGACGGCGACGATGATGTCGCCTGCTTCGATCCCGGCGCGCGCGGCGGGGCTCGTCGGTTCGACCTGGGTGACGAGCGCACCGCGCGGCTTGTCGAGGCCGAAACTCTGCGCGAGCGCCTCGTCCATCCCCTGGATCACCACCCCCAATTTCCCGCGCTGGACGCGGCCAAACTGGATCAGCTGGTCTTTGACCTTGAGGGCGACGTCGATCGGGATCGCGAACGAGATCCCCATGTAGCCGCCCGAGCGGGAGAAGATCATGCTGTTGATCCCGATCACCTCCCCTTTCATGTTAAAGAGCGGCCCCCCCGAGTTGCCGGGGTTGATCGCGACGTCGGTCTGGATGAACGGGACGTAGGTCTCATCGGGCAGCCGGCGCGACTTCGCCGAGATGATCCCGGCGGTGACCGTCTGATCGAGTCCAAAGGGGGCCCCGACGGCGATCACCCATTCGCCCACCCGCGCCGCTTTCGCGTCGCCAAAGCGGACCGTCGGGAGGTTGGTCGCGTCGATCTTGACCACTGCGACATCGGTCCGCTTGTCGACGCCGACGACGCGCGCGGCAAATTCGCGCCCGTCGGCAAGGCGGACAGAGAGCTCCGTCGTTCCCCCCTCGTCGTCGCTCACCACGTGGGCGTTGGTGAGGATGTAGCCGTCACTCGAGATGATGAAACCGGAACCGACCCCGCGCCGCACTTCAGGGGGGCCGCCGGGGGCTTTGGGGTTGGGGAGGTTCGGCATCGGGAGCCCGAAGCGGCGGAAAAATTCGTAGAACGGATCCCCCTCTTCGAAGGGAAAGGGAATGCCGCCGGGAAAGTTGGTCCGTTCGACGGTGGTTTTGACCGAAATGTTGACGACAGTCGGTTTGACCTGCTCGGCGAGGTCGGCAAAGTCGGGGAGAACCGTCTGCCGCGACTCGCTGCCAAAGAGGGCCGGCATGAGTTTCCCGTCGGCAAGCGACTGGGCAGAGACGGTGAAGGGGAGCGCTGCCGCGATGAGCGTCAGACAGAGTTGGCCGCCACGGCGGCTGATTGCGGAGAAAGCGGTGTTCATCGGCGTTCCTTTACGCGGGTTTGGCTTCATAATAATACCTTTAGAACGCTCGGGTTGCGGCGGGTTCCCGCAGGGAGGCAAAGAGTGAGTGGGACATCATTGACCGAACTGCGCTATCTGGTGGCGTTGGGGCAGGAGCGCCACTTCGGCCGCGCCGCCGAGCGGTGCGGCGTGAGTCAGCCGACCCTGTCGCTCGCGATCAAGAAGCTCGAAAAGCGCCTGGGGGTACTCCTTTTTGAGCGGAGCGCCACCGACGTGAAGCTCACCGAAGTGGGGCGCGACGTGATCGCGCAGGCCGAACGGGTGCTTTTGGAGGCGCAGCGGCTCGAGGAGATTGCCCAAGCCCATCGCGATCCGCTGGTGGGGCCGCTCAGGGTGGGAGCGATCTACACGATCGGCCCCTACCTCTTTCCCCGTTTGGTGGCGAAGATGCGGGAAAAGGCGCCGCAGATGCCGCTCATTCTCGAAGAGCGGTACACCGCGGAGTTGGCGACGCTGCTCAAATCGGGCGCGCTCGACGTCGCGGTGTTGTCGCTTCCCTTTGCCGAACCGGGCATCGTCACCCAACCCCTCTACGATGAGCCCTTCCGCGTCTTGTTGCCCGTGGACCATCCGTGGCTCGCGCACGACGCGATCCCTGCGGCGTGGCTCGCCGAGGAGCCGGTGCTCCTGTTGGGGCCCGGGAACTGCTTTCGCGATCAGGTGTTGGAGGTTTGCCCGCAGTGCGCGCGCCACACGCCGCTCGACGAACCCTTTGCCGGAAGCTCGTTGGAGACGATTCGGTTGATGGTGGCGAGCGGCCTCGGGATCACCGTTTTGCCCGCTCCGGCCGCCGACGATGCGAGCCGTTTTTCGCCGCTCCTCGCGGTACGCCCCTTCGCGCCGCCTGAACCCTACCGCCGCGTGGTGCTCGCGTGGCGCGTCACCTATCCCCGCCACCGCGCCGTCGACCTCCTGCGTGAGGCGATCTGGGAGGCGGGGTTGCCGGGGGTTCACCGCGTCGGTGCCCTTGCCGAGGGCTACCAGACGACCCACGGCGAGTGCTGGGAGGGAAACCGGCAGTGACGCGCGCGACAAAATCTTTTGCTATCGACCCGATAGCTTCGTGCCTCTCGCTTTTTGCCCGGGTCGTCGCTATAGTGAACACACCATCACGTTGAAGGAGAAGATCATGGAGATGAAGATCGATATCGGGATCAGCAGCGCCGATCGTCAGGCGATCGCGCAAGGGTTGGGGAAGCTCTTGGCCGACACCTTCGTCCTCTATTTGACCACCCACAACTTCCACTGGAACGTCACCGGCCCGATGTTTCAAACGCTCCACACGATGTTCATGGAGCAATACACGGAGCTGTGGAACGCGCTCGATGAGATCGCGGAACGGATTCGGGCGCTGGGTCACCCCGCGCCGGGAAGCATGAGCGACTATCTGCGGCTCACCCGGCTTGCGGAGGTCACGGGCGTGCCGCGCGCCGAGGAGATGGTGAAGATTCTGGTGACCGGCCACGAAGCGGTGTGTAAGACCGCACGGGAGATCGTCCCGCTCGTTGAGGCCGCGCACGACGAACCGACGCTCGACCTCTTGACGCAGCGGTTGCAGATCCATGAGAAGACGGCGTGGATGTTGCGCAGTCTCTTGGCGTAACCGATGAGCAAAAGAGCCCCTTTGCCCAGACGTCCGGGCTTGTGGGCGGGTATGGCCCGCACGCTCGAGGGGTGGTGGTCGGAACTATCGGCCTGGCTGCGGGCGACCGCCACCCCCGAAGGGGCGGTGGTTGCGGCGGCGGTCGCGGGGCTGCTCCTCTTCATCGCGGGGTTTTGGCTCTTTGTCTTCGACTGGGATCGGTTGATCGCGCTCACCCACGGGGCGGGTCAATGCGTGCAGTACCTCACCGGCCCGAAAGCGGCCTTTTTCATTGTCGCGACGCTGACCGCCGCGCTCCTCTCCGTTTTTTTCATCGCGGAAGCGGTTTCGCTCTACCTCCAGCGGCGGCGGCTCAAGCGCCGCTGGTCCCCTTGGCTGGTCGGCCTAGGTCTCTCCAGTACGCTCCTCTGGCTTGCGCTTCTTTACGCCTTTTCGGCGTGGTGTTTTTGATTCCGGGAAGAGAAAAGTTACCTTCCCGGTGTCGTCGAGCACCAGATGGGCCTGGAAGGGGCGGCGGGTGCGCGCCGAGACAAAACGCTCAAGGAGCCGACTTTTTTTCTCCCGCAAAAGTTCACCCGCCACCTCCGGGGTGATCGGCTGTTGCAGAATCGTTGCCGCGAGGCGAAAGTCGCAGGTGGGGGGGTCGGAGAGGCTCGCGCGACAGCGGTAACTGCCGCGCCAGACGACCACGTCGTTGCCGCATTTGGGGCAGGGTCCGACAACGGGTGCTGCGGCGAGCGCCGCAGCGTGCGCTTCGGGATCAGCGGCGGGTTCGTCGCTCGCGAAAGCAAACTGGAGCGCGTGGTGGTCATCGAGCACCAGTTCCGCAGTGAAGGGCCTTCCCTGCTTGCTGCGAAACCCCTCCAGCGGCCCGACCCGCCGCGTGCGGATGAGCGTTTCGGCTTCCTCGGGGCTCAATTCCCGCCCGGCGATCTGTTTGAAAAATCCCCAGCCGCACGCTTCGCACTGAAACTTTTTGTAGTTCTCCTTGACCACCCCGCCACACTGCGGGCAGGGTACCGTGAGGGTCGCGTAGTCGCCGGGGACGGTCTCGGCGTCGTACCGTTTCGCGCGCTCGACGATCTCGGCCGCCATCGCGCGGATCGACGCCATGAAGGCGTCGCGGGCGATCTGCCGCTTTTCTATTAACGCGAGCCGATGCTCCCACTCGCCGGTGAGCTCGGGCGAGCGCAGTACCTCGATGCCGAGCCCCTTCAGGAGGGTCATTAGCGAAAAGGCCTTCGGCGTGGGGATGAGCTCCCGCCCTTCGCGGATGAGGTAGCGGTCTTCGATCAGCCCTTCGATGATCTGCGCGCGGGTTGCCGGGGTACCCAGCCCCCGATCGGCCATCGCGGCGCGCAGCGCCTCGTCTTCGACAAGTTTCCCGGCCCCCTCCATCGCCGACAAGAGGGTCGCCTCGGTAAAGCGCGCGGGGGGTTTGGTGGTGAGCGCTTGGGCGGCGATCGCGACGACCTTCGCCTCGACTTCGTTCGGCGCGAGTGGTGGAAGGTTTTCCGCCTCCTCGTTGCTCCCCACCCTTCCGTAGACTTCGAGCCAGCCGGGGGTGACGAGGACCTTCCCTTCGCTCTTGAAGGCGTCGCTGCCGACGCGGCTGATGCGCGTGGTGATGCGGTATTCGGCCGCCGGGTAGAAGATCGCCAAAAAGCGGCGCACCACCAGGTCGAAGATTCGCTGCTCGGCGTCGTTGAGGTTTTTCGGCCGCTCTCCTGTGGGGATGATCGCGAAGTGGTCCGAGACCTTGCTGTTGTCGAAGATCCGTTTGTTGGGGCGAACCCAGCCGTGGGTGAGGATCTTCTCGGCAAAGGGGCGGTAGTGCTCGGGGAGTTGCTCCAGGGTCTTCGCGACGGTCGCGATCATGTCTTCGGGGAGCGCCCGCGAGTCGGTCCGCGGGTAGGTAAGCACCTTGTGCCGCTCGTAGAGCGCTTGGAGGAGCGCCAACGTCTGCCGCGCCGAAAAGCCGAAGCGGTTGTTCGCTTCACGCTGTAAGCTCGTGAGGTCGAAGAGGAGCGGCGCCGCCTGCTGGCTCGGTTTACTGCTTTCCTCGACTGTTGCGACGCGATCGCGGCAGCGCGCGACGATCGCCTCGGCCTCCTCTTTCGTCCAGATCCGGTAGGGGGTGGCGTCGGGATCCTCCCCTTTCTGGAACGATTCGCGAAACCAACGGCCGCGGTAGCGGCCGGAGGTGATCGCGAATTCCGCCTCGACCTCCCAGTAGGGGCGGGGGGTAAAATCGCGAATCGCCCGCTCCCGTTCGACGACCATCGCGAGCGTCGGTGTCTGCACCCGTCCCACTGGGGTGAGTTGAAAGCCGCCCGAGCGGGAGTTGAACGCGGTGAGCGCGCGCGTGCCGTTGATCCCGATCAGCCAGTCGCTCTCGGCGCGGGAGATCGCCGCCTCCCTGAGCCCGGTGAGCGCTTCGTGGTCGCGGAGCTGCGCAAAGGCGTCGCGGATCGCCTGCGGGGTCATCGACTGGAGCCACAGCCGTTTGACCGGCTTCGTGATGTTGCCGTAGCGGACGATGTAGTGGAAGATCAACTCCCCTTCACGCCCCGCGTCGCAGGCGTTGATCAGCCCCACCACCTCCTTCTTTTTCGCAAGGCGCAGGAGAAGCTTCAGGCGCTCTTCGCTCTTGCCGATCGGCTGGAGGTCGAAGTGGTCGGGGAGCACCGGGAGGTGGGCAAACGACCATTTTCCCCGTTTCGGTTCCACCCCTTCGGGTGCCTTGAGTTCGAGGAGATGGCCCACGGCCGACGAGAGGAGATAGCGCTCGGAAGAGAAGTAGTCCTGGGTGCGCGTGAATCCGCCGAGGGCGCGGGCGATGTCTTGGGCAACCGAAGGTTTTTCGGCGATGATCAACCATTTGCCCGTGCCGTTCTCTTGCGTGGTCATCGAGTGGGTCCTTGTGGTTGGAGGTCAGTTGAGCCGCTGGTAACAGTCGCCGGGGAGCTTCGCGACCCGTCCTTCGAGCTCCCACTCCAGGAGCCGCGCGCTCACGTCGCTCGCGCTAAGCCCGGTGCGGGCGACGAGCACGTCGAACGGGATCGGATCGAAGCCGAGCGCCTCCCAGAGGGGGTCGGCGGGGGTGGTGGCCGGGGGAACGTCGTGGGTTGCAGGAGCTGCCCCCAGCGAAGGGAGGGGTAAAGGGCGCCAGCGCCACTCTTCGAGAATCTCTTCGACCGAATCGACCAGTTTCGCCCCCTCGCGGATGAGCTTGTGGCACCCTTTCGCAAGGGGATTGTGGATCGAACCGGGGATCGCGAAGACGTCGCGCCCGAGCTCCGCCGCAAGCCGTGCGGTGATGAGCGAACCGCTATTGACCGCCGCTTCGACGACGAGCGTCCCGCGCGCAAGCGCCGCGATGATCCGGTTGCGGCGGGGGAAGTGGTGGGGGAGCGCCGGCGTGCCGAGGGGGAATTCACTGACGATCGCCCCCCGTTCGGCGATTCTCTGCGCAAGTGCGCGGTTTGCGGCGGGATAGACGCGATCGGCCCCGGTGCCGATCACCGCGACGGTGCGCGCGATTCCCCCTTCGTGCGCCGCGGCGTCGATCCCTTGCGCGAGGCCACTGACGATCGTGAGCCCCTGCCCTGCGAGCGTTTCGGCAAAGCTCTTCGCGATCGCTTTACCGGCAGCGGTCGCCCGTCGCGCCCCAACGATCGCCAGGCTCTCTTTGGTGAGGAGCTCAGGGTTGCCGACGACGTAGAGGAGGAGCGGCGGGTCGGCAAGCTCAAGGAGTTGCCGGGGATAGCTGGGCGAATCGAGGGTGATGAGGTGGTGGTTCGGTTCATTCAACCAGTCGAGCGCGGCGGCAACGACCGTGTCGGCAGGGGGTTCGGCGAGCGCACTGGCGACTGCCTCACCGAGTTCGACATGGATGCGCGCCCGCGGCTGCGCCAACACCTCCTCGGGGAGGCCGTACCGGGCGAGCAACGCCCGCAGGGTTGCCGGCGTCAGGTTCGGGTTGAGCGTCAAGAGCAACCACGCCCGGGCTTCGTCGCGGGTGATCGTCATGGCGCGCGCGCCCGATCTCCCAACCGGACCGAGTCGGTCGCTTCGAGCACGAGCGCGTAGGCGAGCTGCTCGAAGGTGCGAAAGACCACGGCGATCCCGTAGCGCCGCGGCGGGAGCGGGACCGCCTCCTTCGTTTCAGGGTCGGTGACGCTCCCCCGTTCGCGCCAGAGGGCCACCACATCCCCGCGCTCGAGCGTGAGATCCCCTCGTGCGGTCAGGAGCACCACCTCGTACGGGCCGCTTTCGGGCGTTTGCCGCCAGAAGCGCACCACTTCGGCGTCGAGATCGGGGTCGGGGCGGCGAAGCGCAAAGTTGGTGAGCGGCTCCTCTTCGGGCACGATCACCCGGTCGCCCGCACGGATCTCGGCCACGGTTTGGGTGAAGGTGAGGACCGCTCCCTGGCGGGGGTCGTCGCTCGGTTCCACCGCCGCTTCGCCCAGGTAGCGGGCTTCGAAGCCGAGCACCGTTTTGCCGTCGCGCGCGACGATCGGCTCCAGTGGGCGAAAGAGCTGGACGTGGCGCGCCTCTTCGGGAACGCCAACGGCGAAGGCGCGGTCAAAGAGGCCGGCGATCGTCCGCCCCTCCTCGAAACCGATGACCCGACCGGCCCCCTCGAGCTGCCGGGTGGAGACCACCAGCGGCCGGACGAGGAAGGGATGGATGGCGGAGAGCGGCAGGGTCGGGATTGCCCCCTCGAGCGGCGCGTGGCGCACCGACGGGAAGCGCTTTTCATAAAGCGGCTGGGCGATCGCGACGCGCTGACGCTTACGGTCAAGGACGAGCTTCTGCCCGGGGTAGATCAGGTGGGGGTTCTTCACCGTGTCGCGGTTCATTCCCCAGAGTTGCGGCCACTGCCACGGGGCCTCCAGGTAGCGTTGTGCGATGCTCCAGAGGGTATCCCCCGGTTGCACCGTGTAGAGCTCCGGGGCGTCGGCACGAAGCGCAATTGCCGCCTCCTCAGGTGCCGCGCGCGCAGGCAGCCATCCCCCCGCGAGGTGGAGCGCTGCAAGGAGCGTGAGGAATCGCACGGTTCGGATTATAATGGCTCTCATTACCGCCCTTTCTGGCTCAGTTGGCGTTCATTCTAAAACAATTTTTACGTGAGGCAAGAGGAACCCCGACGATGGCACTCCTTCCCATTCTCCACTACCCCGATCCGCGTCTGCACCGCAAAGCGGAGCCGATTACGGAGATCACGCCGGAGATTCGGCAACTGGCGGCCGATATGGCTGAGACGATGTACGAAGCGCCGGGCATTGGGCTCGCGGCAACGCAGGTCAATGTCTTGAAGCGGCTCATCGTCGTCGACGTGAGCGACACCCGCGACCAGCTCCTCACCCTCATCAACCCCGAGATCCTGGCGAAGGAGGGGGAGGTGGTGAGCGAAGAGGGGTGTTTGTCGGTACCAGGCATTTATGAAAAGGTCAAGCGCTCAGAGCGGGTGACCGTTCGGGCGCTCAATCTCGAGGGTGAGACGGTCGAGATCGCGGCCGAAGGGCTCCTTGCCGTCTGTCTGCAACACGAGATCGACCACCTCGACGGCAAGGTCTTTGTCGACTACCTCTCGCCGCTCAAGCAATCGCGGGTGAAGGCGAAGCTCGCGAAGCGCGCCCGGATCACCGCATGAGGGGCATTTCCCGGATTGCCTTTGCCGGAACGCCCGAGTTTGCGGCGGCGGCGTTGGCGGCGATCCTCGCGGCCGGCTACACGGTTCCGCTCGTCTTGACCCAACCCGATCGGCCGGCGGGGCGGGGGTTGAAACCGGTCGCGAGCCCCGTGAAGCGGGTCGCCGCGCAGGCGGGGGTGCCGGTCGTGCAGCCGGCCACGCTCAAAACCCCCGACGCGTTGGAGCCGATCGTCAGCACCCCACAACCTGACCTGTTGGTCGTCGCGGCCTACGGCTTGATTCTCCCGCGGGCGCTCCTCACCTGGCCGCGCTACGGCGCGATCAACCTCCACGCGTCGCTCCTGCCGCGCTGGCGGGGGGCGGCGCCGATCACGCGCGCGATCGAGGCGGGTGATCGCGAAACGGGGATCACCGTGATGGAGATGGACGAGGGGCTCGACACCGGTCCGATCGTCGCCACCTACCCGATCGCGATCGCACAAGACGAAACTGCCGGTTCGCTCCATGACCGGCTCACGACGCTCGCGGCGCACGCGATCGTCGAGGTTCTGCCGCGCCTTCCCGAGCTGCTCTCCCGCGCCACCCCGCAACCCACCAAAGGGGTGACCTACGCCGCGAAGATCCGTCCCGCCGAAAGGCTCCTCGATTGGACTCTTCCGGCTGTGGTGCTCGAGCGCAAAATCCGCGCTTTCGACCCTACTCCTGGCACGCAGACCTGGTGGCGGGGGCAACCGCTCAAGGTGTGGCGTGCTGCGGTGGCGCCGGCTGTAGCCGACGCGCTCCCTGGGACAGTCACCGCCGTCGACCCCCAGCGCGGCGTTCAGGTGGCGTGTGGCGAGGGGAGCCTCTGGCTCACCGAGCTGCAGCGTGCGGGCGGCAAACGCCTCCCCGCCGCGGAATTTTTGCGTGGCGTTCCGGTCGAAGTCGGCGAACAGTTGACGATGGCCTAAGGAAGATCGATTCCGAGACGATGGAAGGAGGTGAGCGATGTTCGGCAATTGGCTCAAAACTGGCTTATTGATGGCGGCGATCGTCGCCCTCTTTGGCGTGGTGGGCGCGGCGATCGGCGGCAAAACGGGGATGATCTGGGCGCTCATCTTCGGCGGCCTCACCAACCTCTGGGCCTACTGGTTTTCCGATAAGCTCGTGCTCGCGACCTACCACGCGCAGGAGGTCGATGAGCTCTCCTCCCCCTACCTCTACCGCATCGTGCGCGAACTGGCCGCGCGCGCGGGGCTGCCGATGCCACGGGTCTACATCATCCCCGAGGCGCAACCGAACGCCTTCGCGACCGGCCGCAACCCCGAACACGCGGCGGTGGCGGTGACCACCGGTATTTTGGAGCTCCTCAACGAGCGGGAGTTGCGCGGAGTGCTGGCGCACGAGCTCGCCCACATCAAGAACCGCGACATCTTGATTTCGACGATGAGCGCGACGATTGCCGGGGCGATCTCGACGCTCGCCAATTTCGGCCTCTTCTTCGGTGGCCGCGACGAAGAGGGACGCCCCACCAACCCGATCTTGATGCTCTTGATCGTTCTGCTCGCGCCGATCGCGGCGATGATCATCCAGTTCGCGATCTCGCGCACCCGCGAGTTCGGCGCCGACGCGGGTGGGGCCGAGATCAGCGGCGACCCGTTGGCGCTTGCTTCAGCGTTGGCGAAGATCGAAGCCTATGTCCAGGGGATTCCGCTTCCCACCGCCGAGATGCACCCCGAGACGGCGCAGATGATGATCGCCAACCCCTTACGCGGCGGTGGGGTGATGCGCCTCTTCGCGACCCACCCCTCGACCGAAGAGCGGATCGAGCGGTTGTACCAGATCGCGCGGCAGATGGGTCACGCGTGAGTCACCGTCTGAAGGTCCACAGGCGATTGACGCCGAAGTGCCAAAAGAAGAGGAGCCCGGTCACCGCGATCTGCGCGGGGAGGTAGGGGAGCGCCCAGCGCACTGTGGCGAGGTAGATGAGGGCGGTATTGAGTATCCAGCCGCTGGCGGCGACCGTTAAGAATTTCGCGAGCGCCTCACGATGGGGGGTTTGCGAGCGGGTGAAGGTCCAGCGGCGGGCGAAGTGGTAGTTGACGACTGCACCGACGATAAACCCAACCGCTGTCGCGGCAGTGGCGCTCCAACCCACCGCTTCAACCAGGAGCACCAGCACCGCGTAGTGGGCGGTGGTGCCCACGACGCTCGCGGCGCCGAAACTGACGACCTGCCGAATGAGGGGGGGGAGCAAAGGTTTCACGTTACCTGCCGGATCGTTCGCGTCACGGGACCGGCGACGAAAAAGGTGCCGCACGGTCGACCTCCTTGAGGACCGCCAACACCACCCCCCGCCGTTCGATCTGGGCCACCACTCGGCCGTTCATTACGTAGTGGCAGTTGTCGTGGGTCGTCGACAGGAAGAGATCGGCGTCGCGCCAATCTTCGGTGATCACGACATTTTCCGGCAGCCACGGTTCGATCTGAAAGCCGTCGGCGCAGTAGGCGAGATAGGCGACCTTCCCCGGCGGTTGGCTCTGGAGCCAGTCGCGAATCGCGGGGATCAGCGCGCGCGTCGCGTCGCTCCAGTAGTCGGTCTCCCACTCCTCGTCGGCTGCTTTGAGGCCGCCTGCCAGCGCGTTGTAGTAGAGGTGCTCGTAGGGGTGAAGAGTGACGAGAACCCACGCGGCGCGCAGCGCAAGGGCTCCCCCCAGAGCGAGCGTTGCGAGGGCGAGGGAGAATGCGCCCCACAGACGGTGGTTCATCGCGCTCCGCGCCAGCAGAATGACCCGCCACCATCCCACTGCTGCCAAGACGAGGAGCCACGGCACGAGGAAGAGGAAGTGGCGGATGCCGTTGTAGAGGGGCGGTCGGGTCGCGGTGACGTAGCCGACGATGAAAAGCGCGGCAAAAGCGACGAGCAACCGTTGGGGGCGCTTGGGATCGGTCGCGGCGGCTTCGCTCCCGACCCAGAAGAGGAGCCCGAACCAGACTACCTCCGGCAGGCGGACGAGGAGGTAGTGGAGAAGGTAGAAGCGGCTGACGTCGCTGTTTTTGAGCCGAACCCCCTCCTCCCAGGTGTAGAGGTCGAACGCGAAATGGGAAAACTTGGTGATGGCCAGCCAGAGGTGGTCCCACCCCATCACGCTCCACGGCCACGCGAAGGTGACAATCGCCACAAGGAGCGCGACCCCGGGAAGAAGGGCGACGAGGAATCGGCCAAGTGCCACGGCAAAAGTGACGAGGGTGGCGCGAAAGCGTAAGCAGAGAGAGCCAGAGGCAGGAGCGTTCGCGGTGGCGAGGAGGCGGCTGAGCAGCGAAGCCGTCACCCCTACCGCGAGAAAGAAGGGGATGAGCACCGCCCCGACGCGGATGCCGAGCGCTGCCCCCGTCGCAACACCCCAAAGGAACACGTGGCGGCGGCGTGGGGTGGTGGGGTCGCGCGCGAGCCGCACCGTGTAGTAGAGCGCCCAGACCATCGCCGCAGCAAAGGGGATGTCTTTGGTGTGGGTAAAGATCGCCCCCCAGAAGGGTCCGGTGAGGAGCGTGAGCGCAACCGCCACCACCGCTGCGGCGCGATCGGCGACGAACCGCGCCAGACGCGCAATGCCCCACAGCGCAACGAGGCCGCAGAGGGCAGTGAGGAGGTGACGCCACGGCCACCACTCGAGGCCCAACAGCCGCGTTCCGATTGCGGCGATGAGGTCGAAGAGTCCGCCATAGAGGTAGAGGTTGCTGAAGGAGAGGAAGGTCTTGTCCCGTCCCCCCGAGAGCCAGAAATCCCACAGGAGTTCGCCGTAGGTGTGCTGGACCCATTCGTCGTTGCTCGGTGTGTGGCGGTCATACCCCTCGGCGATGAAGAGGAGTGCGATCAGCCACAGCGCTGCGGTGATGAGCGCGTAGCCTTTGGGGAAGCGGGCGGCAGCGCCCGATCGCCGCGCGTCTGGGGAAGGTGGCAGCGGCATCACCGACGGTGCTCGGCGGAAAGGGGCGTCGGGGCGACGCCCGGATCGGGGAGATTGACCGCTTCGGCGACGAGGTAGATCGGCCGCCGCTTCACCTCTTCGAAAACGCGCCCCAAGTATTCGCCGATCACCCCGAGACTCACGAGTTGAATGCCCGAAAGGAAGAGGACCGCGACCATCAACGACGCGTAACCGGGGACGTCACGGCCAAAGATCAGGGTGCGGATCACCAGCCACGCGCCATAGGTGCCCGAAAGGAGCGCGACCACCGCGCCGATGCTCGACCAGATGTGGAGCGGCAAGGTGGTGAAGGAGACGAGCCCGTCGATCGCATAGCGAAAGAGTTTGCGCAGCGACCAGGCCGAGCGGCCGGCGTGGCGCTCCGCGACGCGAAAAGGGATCGTGGTTTGGGTGAACCCGACCCAGTTTGCGAGCCCCTTCAGGAACCGTTTCCGTTCGGGAAGCGCGTTGAGTGCAGCGACGACGCGGCGGTCGAGGAGCCGAAAATCCCCCCCACCCGGCGTCAAGGTCACTTCGGAGATCGCGTGGTAGAGGCGGTAGAAGAGGCGGGTGAGCCACCGCCGCCAGCCGGGGTCGGTCGCGCGATCGGTGCGCACGGCAGTGACCACCTGCGCCCCCTTTTGCCACTCCGCGACCATCTGGGGGATCAGCTCGGGGGGGTGCTGGAGGTCGGCGTCGAGGATCACCGTCGCAGCACCGCGCGCGGCGTGAAGGCCTGCCGCCATCGCCGCCTCTTTGCCGAAGTTGCGGGCGAAGCGGATCCCTTTGACGCGAGGGTCGGCTGCAGCGAGTTGGTTGATCACCGCCCAGCTGTCGTCGCGGCTGCCGTCGTCGATGAGGAGGATCTCCCACCCCGTTTCAGTTGTGTTTTCTCGCTCTTTTGTCGCTTCGACCACTTGAACAGCTTCGTTGAGCGCTCGGGAGAGGCGCGCGTAGAGGGAAGGGAGCCCCGCTGCTTCATTGAAGACGGGAACGATTGCAGTCAGGAGTGGCGTGGCCATCTTGCGGTACACTCACCAAAGTATTGGACTCAGACCATGAAAAGCGAAACGGATTCCCCTTCCCTACCCGGCCGCCCATTGCGGTCGCTTGTGCTTTGTGCCGATGATTTTGCGCTCGCGCCAGGGGTCGATGCTGCGATTATAGAACTGATCGACCGTGGTGTGGTGACGGCAACGAGCGTGATGGCGGGACTCCCCTTCTGGTCGAGCGACGCTGAGCCGCTTCGTTCCGTCTGTCGCACAAGAGGGGCGCAGGTAGGGTGGCACGTGACGCTGACCGATCAACAGCCGGCGTTTGCCGCGGGACGGTTGGCACGCGGGGGGCAACTGCCGTCGTTGCGTGAGGTGTTGTTGCGTGCGACTGCGCGGACGCTCCCCCTTGCGGCGGTGCGCGATGAGCTCACGGCGCAGCTCGACCGCTTCGAGGCGGTCTGGGGCGCGCCCCCTGCGTTTGTCGATGGTCATCAACATGTTCATCTCCTGCCGGGGGTGCGGGAGACGCTGCTTGAGCTGCTCCTCAACCGTTACCCCCCTTCGGCCTTCTGGGTGCGCGATACCGTCGAACCGGTCTCTGTCGTGTGCGCGCGCGGTGTTGCGGTGGGGAAAGCGCTCTTTCTTGCGCGGCTGGGGCGGCGGTGGCGGCTGCTCGCCGACCGCTTTGGCCTTGCGCGCAACGAGGGTTTTAGCGGCGCGCACGATTTCCGCCCTTCTCCCCCTTTTCGCGACAAATTTCGCGCCTTTCTCCGCGTTCCGGGGCGTCGGCCGCTCCTCTTTCTCCACCCGGGGATTCCCGACGCGGCGTTGGCTGCGCGCGAACGGCTCGTTGAGGCCCGCCGCTGGGAGTACGACTATCTCAGAAGCGACGCCGTCTGGGAGGATCTCGCCGCGGCGGGGCTTACCCCCTCCCCGTCGTGGTCGTCCATCAGCGGGTGGTGAGTCGGAGCTCAATCCGGCGGTTGCGCGCGTAGGCTTGCGGGGTGTCGCGGGGGTCGAGGGGGTGGTATTCGCCATAACCGGTTGCCGCGAGGTGTTGCGGCGGAATTCCTGCCTGGCGCAAGACCCGCACGACCGCCATCGCCCGGGCGGTGGAGAGCTCCCAGTTGGAGGGGTATTGCGGGGTGCTGATCGGCCGGCGGTCGGTGTGCCCTTCGATCTGCAACACCCACGGCAAATCCTTGGGGATCGTCGTCATCAGCCCTTTGACCACCGTGGCGACCCGCTCAATGCGCGCGAGCCCCTCCGGGGTGAGTTCTGCTGAACCGCTCGGGAAGAGGATGTCGTCGGCAAGGAGAAACCGCTCCCCCTCGATCCGGACGTTGGGGTTCTCTTCGAGCGCCGCTTTGAGTTGCGCAAAGAGCTGTGAACGGTAGCGTTCGAGTTCGCGCAGCCGCACGACGAGCGCGAGGTTCACCGCCTGCTCGAGCTCGGCGATTTTGCGCTCTTTTTCCGTGGCTTTCGCTTCGGCAGCGGCGAGCGCCGCGTTCAACGCGTCGATCTGCCGGTTGAGTTCGCTCAAGAGCTGTTCGAGCCGCCTTTTTTCATCGTGGAGCTGCGCGACCTGACCTTTGAGCTCTTCTTGGATCACTCTGCTTGCGTCGGCCTCTCCCTGAAGGGCGATCAGTTGTCCTTCGAGTTCGAGCGCCTTTTGCCGCGCCGCGTCGCGCTCACTGATGGTTTTGGCGAGCGTCGCTTCGAGCGTCGCAACGGTCGCTTCAAGTTGTTGCCCCTTCGCTTCGCTGAGCCCCAATTTCACGGCAAGCGCCCGCAGCTTCTCCTCGAGGTGGGCGATCGCTTCGTCCCGCTCACCGATTGCGACCGACAACGCAAACTGGCCCACGGTGAAGATCAACAGGACAAAGGTGAGCGCGATGATGAGCGAGGTGGCGGCGTCGACGAAGCCGGGCCAGAAGTCGAACGGGCGGCGGACGGGGCGGCGGGCCATCGGCGGGGTCTCTAGCGTTGCGGGCGTTGCGCCGACTGGGCGCTCAACCCTTTGGCGAGGAGCCGGAGTTCGTCGCGCAGCTCCTCCATCTGGAGCCGCTGCTGGGTGGGGAGTTGCGCGAGTTGCCGCACCAGCGCGCGGAGCTCCCCGTGGAGCTCGTTGATCGCTTCGATCTCACGCGCTTCACGCATGAGGAGCGTCACGAGCCTTCCAACCTGGGCGTTGAGTTCGACGAGCTGCGCGGCGCTGTCGTGCTGCGCGCCGTGCTGCTCGTGCATCAACCGCCGGAGTTTGTCGAGGGCGTCGGCGGTCTGGTCAAGAAGCGCGGCAAGGTAGGCGGGTGTGGTCTCGTCGTCGCTCCAGCCGAAGTGCTTGAGCCGCACCCAACCGGCGAGCCACTCTTCGAGCTGGTTGGTGAAGCGGTTCGCGGCGTGCCCCGCCTGCAGGTCGAGGAGCCCCAAGAGGAGCGAGCCGGCGAGGCCAAAGAGCGAGGTGGAGAAGGCGGTGCCCATCGCCGCGAGCGGCTCTTCGATGCGCGACTTGAGCGCGAGGAAAATTTGTAACGGGTCGCCGCTGATCTCGAGCCCCGCGACGATCTCCGCGACCGCGCGAATCGTCCCGATCAGCCCCCAAAAGGTGCCGAGAAGGCCGAGAAAGACCAAGAGTCCGGTGAGGTAGCGGGTGAGATCGCGCTGCTCATCCAACCGGATCTGCACGCCGTCGAGGATCGCGCGCGCCGCGGTTGGGGTGAGTTGCACGGTGTTGCGGTCGAGCGCTACCAGTTGCCGCGCAAGGGGCGCGAGGAGGCGAGGCGGTGGGTGCTCTTCGTTGCGGGAGAAGGCCTGCAGCCAGCCGATTTCGCGGCGGAGGCGCGCCACTTGAAAGAGGGCGACGATGACGCCGATCGCGAGCACCGCGACGATCACGCCGTTGAAGATCGGGTTGTAGGAGAACGCAGCGGTGAGCGGCTGCCAGAAGAGGGCGACGAGGAGCGCCGCTTGCACTAGGACAAAGCCCATCCAGAAGAGGGTTCGTCCCGGGCGGGCGAAGTCGAGGATCAACGTCTCCGGTTTTGCGTCGTTCATCGCAGCTCCTTCCTACGGAGCGAGCCGTTGCCGGCGCCAACTGCCGTCGCTCTGAAGCGTATAAGCGATTCGGTCGTGCAAGCGGCTCGGTCGCCCTTGCCAAAACTCCCAGTAGTCGGGAATTAGCCGGTAGCCGCCCCAATGGGGGGGACGGGGGGGGTTGAAACCGTACTGCGCGGCGTAGTGGGCCGCCCGCTCAAGGAGAAAGGCGCGGCTCGGGATCGGTTCGCTCTGGGGGCTCGCCCACGCGCCGATCCGGTTTGCGAGCGGCCGGGTGGCGAAATAGGCGTCCGACTCCTCGCCGCTCAGCATCTCGACGCGCCCTTCGATGCGGACCACCCGCTCGAGTTCGACCCAGTGAAATTGGAGCGCCGCGAAGGGGTTCTCCTTGAGTTCTCGCCCTTTTCGGCTATGATAGTTGGTAAACCACACCAGTCCCTGGGCGTCGGCCCCTTTGAGGAGGACAGGCCGTGTCGAGGGGCGGCCTGAGGCGGTGGCGGTGGCGAGCGTCATCGCGTTCGGTTCCGGCACCTGGAGGCGCACGGCGTCATCGAGCCAGCGGTGGAACTGGTCGAGCGGATCGGCGGCGATTTTCTCCTCGTCGAGGCTCGCGCGGTCGTAGTCGCGGCGCATCGCGGCCAGTTGGTCGAAGATCATGTCACGCTTTCTGGAGAGCTATTCATGAGCCAGTTACAACATCTTACTCCCAAAGAGGCCTTTGCGTTCCTCCAGTCCCATCCCGAGGC
>NZ_BAAHXE010000022.1:0-35056 GCF_054657095.1 Hydrogenophilus islandicus
GGAGGCACAACCTCGCTGCGGCGCTCTTTCGGCTAGAATTGGCCCGTACGCCTGACGAGATCCGGGAGGTGGTGCGAGCGCTCGTCGCGTGGCTCGACGCTCCTGAGCAGCGGGAGTTGCGCCGCACGCTCACCAAGTGGCTGCTGCGCCTGATGCGCCGCAGAGTCACCCAAACCGAGATTCCCGAGGTTCAAGATCTTTTGGAGGTCGACACCATGCTTGCCGAACGAATGAAGCGCTGGACGAGAGAATGGAAGGAAGAGGGATTTAGGGAAGGAATCGAGCAAGGTGAGCTTCTGTGGAAACGTGTCCAAACTGCATCGAACCTTCGCCGGCTGCTAGCCAAGCGCTTTGGGCCGATCCCTGCGGAAGTGGAGTTGCGCATCTCGGCAGCCTCGCTTGAGGAGCTCGAAGCGTGGTTTGACCGCGCGATCGACGCCCCGACGCTTGAGGCGGTTTTTGGGTAAAGGCAAGCCGTCTCCATAGCCTACACCCTCCGCAACCAGAGTGCCAACGGCGCCCCCGCATCTCCTCGCTGACCCCGCAGCGCGCGAGCGGCTGGGGGCGAACGCGCGGGCGTTTGCGGTCCGTGATCAAATGAGTTTCAACAGCGCCTTGATCTTGGCCTTGATCTCTGCCAACTCGGTCGGCATGGCCCGCCCCTTGCGCGAGGCCTCGCGCGACTTCCAGTCGAGGCTTTTGACTTGGTCAGCCAAAGCCGCTCCGCTTGCGCCAGGACCCGAGAGGACGACCTCGAAGGGGTAACCCTTGATTTGGTTGGTGATCGGCACGCAGACAAGGAGTCCGGAGCGTTCGTTGTAGGCCCGCGGCGTCAAGACGACGGCCGGTCGTCGCCCCGCTTGCTCGTGTCCGCTTTGAGGGGTGAAGTTCAACCAGATGATGTCGCCCTCCTCCGGGACGTACGCCGCCATCAGAGGAGCTCCTGACCCTGGGCAGACCCGAACTCTTGCTCGGTGTGCCGGTTTTCGGCGGTGATCCCTGCGATCAAATCGTCTAGGCAGTAGGTTGGCGTTGCCGGCTCAATGACGATACGCCCGTTCTCGGCGCGAACCTCGACCGCTTGGTCGAGCGTCAGCTGCGCTGCTTCCATCACCGCGGCCGGCAAGCGAACGGCCGGGCTGTTGCCCCATTTTTTGACCAGCTGACGCGCCATAGCTTTCTCCGTAGAAACAAATGTCGATACAGTTAAAGTGTAGACATGTTCATTCGGAATGTCAACTGCCAGGCGCGTCTGCCTCCCGCGGCAGCTCGAGTGGGTCAACCGCCCCTACAACCGAACAAGGAACGCTACTCATGCCCACTATCAGTATGTTCTATGGAATTCTCGTTGCGAAGATGTACGTGCCGCTTCCACCAAGATTCACCCCTTGACGGCAGGCCCGATAAGATGATAATGTAGTGTTTAACACTACTTTTGCGCAACACAATGAAAACCATTTCTGCCGGCGACGCCAATCGCCACTTTTCTAGAGTACTGCGCGACGTCGCGACGGGTGAGGTCTTCACGGTGCTGTCGCGGGGCAAGCCTGTCGCCACCATTTCTCCTGCACATTGTGGCGACAGTGAGCGCGAGTCCGCCAGGCGTTGTTTGCTCGAGCGGCTGCGTCAGCAAAAAGCCAGTGGCGAGCGCAACTGGACGCGTGATGAACTCTACGAGGGCTGAGCGGTGAGAGTGGCCCTCGACACCAACGTGCTCGCCTATGCCGAAGGGCTTGGCGACGAACGGCGCTGCAATATAGCCTTGAAATTGGTCGCGCAACTGCCCAGCACCGACGTGGTGCTGCCGGCGCAGACCCTGGGCGAACTCTCCCGCGTTCTTACGGGCAAAGCCAAACGCTCTGCCGCGCAAGCGCGTGAAGCCATCTTGAGTTGGGCGGACAGCTTCGAGGTGGCGGACTCCACCTGGTTTGCGTTTCAGTCGGCGCTCGACCTGACCGTCGATCATCAGCTATCGATATGGGACGCCCTGGTCCTGGCCGTCGCTGCAGAAAACCGCTGCCGGGTGCTGCTCTCGGAAGATTTGCACGATGGCTTTACCTGGCGTGGCGTCACCGTCGTCAACCCGTTTGCCGAACTGCGTTCGCCGCTCCTGAGCGCGTTGTTGCGCCGCACGGACTGAACCTCGCGCCCATTGCACTCCCCCGAAATCGGGTAAAATCGCCGTTTCATTCAACCGCGATCCTGCGGGCTGAAGGAGGAACCCATGGATCTCAGCAACAAACCGGCCGACCTGCCCACCGTCGAAGAGCTCCTCGCGATGCCCGAAGAGGAGTACATGAACGAACGGCAGCTCGCATTCTTCCGCTGGCTGCTCCTCGAAGAAAAGCGTAAGCTGATGGAAAACGCCCAGCAGACGACGCAGAACCTCGCCGAAGAGAATGTCGCCACCCCCGACTGGACCGACCGCGCGACGATCGAGGAGGAACAGGCGCTGGAGCTGCGGGTGCGCGACCGCGAGCGCAAGCTGATGAAAAAGATCGACGAAGCGTTGAAGCGCATCGACGAGGGGACCTACGGTTACTGCGAAGAGACGGGCGAACCGATCGGCCTGAAGCGCTTGCTCGCTCGCCCCACGGCGACGCTCTCGATCGAAGCGCAGGAGCGCCACGAGCGGATGGAGAAGCTCCGCGCAGGATGACATGAGAATCACGCTCCACGACACCCTCACCCGCACGGAGCGGCCGTTTCTCCCGCGCGACCCGAAGCGGGTCACCCTCTACGTATGCGGCCCGACCGTCTACAACTACATCCACATCGGTAACGCCCGCCCGGTGGTGGTCTTCGACACCTTCGTCCGCCTCTTGCGCCTCGCCTTTCGTGAGGTCCGCTACGCGCGCAACATCACCGATGTCGACGACAAGATCAACGCCGCAGCCGCCGCCGAAGGGGTGCCGATCCGGGCCCTTGCCGAACGCTACGCCCGCGCCTTTCACGAAGACATCGCAGCGCTCGGGGCGCTTCCTCCTGACGTCGAGCCCTTTGCCACCGACCACATCGCCGAGATGATCGCGCTCATCGAAGCGCTCATCGCACGCGGCCACGCCTACGTCGCCGAGGGCCACGTCCTCTTTCACGTCCCGTCAGACCCCACCTATGGGTGCCTCTCGCACCGGCAGCGCGACGAGATGATCGCCGGTGCCCGCGTCGAGGTGGCGCCGTACAAAAAGGATCCGGCCGATTTCGTCCTCTGGAAGCCCTCCCCACCGGAACTCCCCGGCTGGTATTCCCCGTGGGGGCGCGGCCGCCCCGGCTGGCATATCGAATGCACCGCGATGATCGCGAAACACTTGGGACTGCCGATCGATATCCACGGCGGTGGGCAGGACTTGATCTTTCCCCACCACGAAAACGAGATCGCGCAAGGGTGCTGCGCCCACGGTACCGCCGAGTACGCCCGCTACTGGATGCACAACGGCTACCTGACGGTCGCAGGCGAAAAGATGTCGAAGTCGCTCGGGAACTTCCGCACCGTGCGGGAGCTCCTGGCGCAATTTCCCGGTGAGGCGATCCGCTACGTGCTCCTTTCGGGCCACTACCGCAAGCCCCTCGACTTCTCGCTCGACGCGCTCCACCAGGCGGTGCGCGCGCTCGAGCGCCTCTACACCACGGTGGCGCTTGCGGCCACCACCCCCACCGCTGCGATCGATCTCGCCGCGTGGGGCGCCGCCGTGGGGTTACCCCCTGAACGGATCGCCGAACTCACCGCGCAACGGGGCGCGTCGGTCACGCCGTGGGACCCGGCTGCTGGTTCCCACCCCGCGCTTGCCGCTCAATCGCAGCCCCAGCTCCTCGGTCTCGGGGCCGACCCAGCGCTCGTTGCCGCGCTCGCCGACGACTGCAATACCCCGCAAGCGTTGGCGATCCTCCACGACCTGGCCTCGGCGCTGCGCTCCGACCCCACCCCGGAACGGAAAGCGGCGTTTCTTGCGAGCGCCGAACTCTTAGGGCTCCTCTACACGGGGCTCACGGCGTGGCGACAGGGGACTTCCTTGAGTGCGGAGGAGATCGACGCGCTGATTGCCGAACGGACGGCAGCGCGCAAAGCGCGCGACTTTGCCCGCGCCGACGCGATCCGCGCTGAGCTCCTCGCTGCCGGAATCGTGCTCGAAGACACCCCGACAGGAACCACCTGGCGACGCAAATGGGGGTGAGTGCTGCCACCGCCGCTCTTACCGTCTCGATCGTTAGCCACGGCCACCATCGCCACTTGGCGCCGCTCCTTGCCGACCTCAACCGCTGCCCAGAGGTGGCGCAACTGATCCTCACCCTCAACATTCCCGAGCCGCTTCCTGAGCTTCCGCAGCCGCTCGCCGCGCGCACGACGATCCTCCACAACGCCACCCCTCGCGGCTTTTCAGCGAACCACAACCGCGCGCTGGCCTCTGCGGCAACTCCCTTTGTCGCGGTGCTCAACCCCGACCTGCGGCTTCCGGTGAACCCCTTTCCGCCGCTCGTGCAAGCGCTCACGACGAAAAACGCCGCGATCGTCTCCCCCGCGATCCTGAACCCCGCCGGTGACATCGAAGACCACGCCCGCCGCTTTCCGACGCTCCTCTCGTTGTTCGCAAAAGCGTTGGGATTGAGCGACGGCCGCTACCCTTATGCCCCCTCTTCTCCCCCCTTCTACGCCGAATGGGTCGCGGCGATTATGCTGGTCATGCGCCGTGACGCTTTTGCGGCGCTCGGTGGCTTTGACGAACGCTACCACCTCTACTACGAAGACGTCGACCTCTGCCTCCGCGCCTGGCGCCGCGGTTTCCCGGTGCTGGTCTGCCCCGAGGCCCAAGTGATTCACGCCGCGCAGCGCACGAGCCACCGCCACCCCCGCTACCTCCTCTGGCACCTCCAGAGCCTCACCGCCTATCTCGTTCGTCACAGCTGGCGCCTTCCTAAGCTCCCCGAGGAGCTCCACGGCGCCCCCGCCCCTTCTCCTCGCCGACCCGCCTCATGACCACGCCCCCGCTGATCCTCATCACCGGCGCAACGGGCTTCATCGGTAGCCGCCTCCGTGAGCCCCACCATCGGGCGCTCGTCCGCACCCCGACCGGACACGGCAACGAGGTGGTCGGCGATCTCCTCGATCTTCCGTCGCTCGCCCGAGCCGTTGCTGGGGTTTCGATTGTGATCCACTGCGCTGGAGTCTCCGACGCCGACGCCGCTGACCCGTCGTCTCTGTGGCACATCAACGTCGAAGGGACAAAAAATCTCGCCACCGCTGCGGCGAACGCCGGTGTCAAGCGCTTCGTGCTTCTCTCCACCGTCAAAGCGATGGCCGAACCGGGCACCGAGTGCGTGGACGAAACGTGGTCGGGCGCGCCGACTACCCCCTACGGGCAGAGCAAACGGGCTGCAGAGGAGGTGGTGCGGGAGATCGGCGGGCGCTCCGGTATGGAGGTGGTGATCCTCCGCCCGGCCCCCGTCTATGGCCGCGGCTGCCGCGGCCTCATCGCTACCCTCGTGCGCCTGATTGCCCAGGGGTGGTTTCCGCAACTGCCTGAAACGGGCAACCGCCGCTCGTGGCTCCACGTCGCCGACCTCATCCGGGCGATCCACCTTGCCGCGACCCACCCTGCGGCGGCAGGTCAAACCTTTATCGTCGCCCACCCAACGCCCCTCTCCACCCTTGAGCTCGCCGACCAGATACGCTCCGCGCTCGCGCTCCCGCCGCCCCGGGTGCGTGTGCCGCTCCCTCTTCTCCGCCTCGCGCAGAAGATCCCGGGACGAATCGGCAGGCTTGTTGAACGGCTCACTTCGTCGGCCTGCTACCTTCCCACCCACCTCGAGGCAACGCTCGGTTGGCGCGCTCTGGTAGACTTTCCCAGCGGTTTTGCTGAAATGGTTGGCCGATGCGATGTCATCCCCGCACCTCCTTCGCCTCTTTGACCTCCTCTTCGCGTCGGTAGGGCTCATCTTCACCGCGCCGCTCCTCCTCGTTCTCCTCCTCATCGGCTGGTGGGAGACCGGCTCCCCCCTCTTTCGCCAGACGCGTGTTGGCCGCGGCGGCCGCCCTTTTACCCTGCTGAAACTCCGCACGATGCGGCCGGACACGCCCAACGTCGCCACCCACGAGGCACCAGCCCACGCGGTGACCCGCTGGGGGCGGTGGCTGCGGCGCACCAAGCTCGACGAACTGCCGCAGCTGATCAACGTCCTGAAAGGGGAGATGAGCCTCGTCGGTCCCCGCCCGTCGCTCCCCAGCCAAACTGAGCTCATCGCCGCCCGCGCTCGCCTTGGGGTGCTCGACGCCCGCCCGGGGATCACGGGGCTCGCGCAGCTCTCTGGCATTGACATGTCGACCCCTGAGCTTCTTGCGCAAACCGACGCCGAGATGCTCGCACACCTTACGTGGCGCAGCTACTTGCGTTACCTCTGGCTCACGATTCGGGGTGCCGGCAGGGGGGACCCCCACGAACGCCACCGGCACGCATCGCGCTGATGCGTGCTACCATATCAACCGTCATTCCCGAAGGATCCCATGATGACCGGTTACGTCTCTGAAGCGACCCTTTTCCTCCAGGAGTTCTTGGCCACACACCCGCAGGAACGGCAAGTGGCGCGCGAGGGGCGAGCGTTGTGGTGGGATAAGCCCCAGGATCCGGAACTCACCGCGCAATTTGCCGCAGCGCGCGTCCCCACCTACCCCTACTACTACGACACCAGCCACCCGCGCCTTGACCCGTTCCGCGCCGACGGTTACCGCCCCGCGCTTCCGCCAGGCGTGACCGCGCAACGGGGCACTGATAAAAGCTAATCCCCAGCCACCACCCCCCATTGATTCACCACCCCGTCGCGCCGTTGCTCCCGACCCCTTACGTCGTCCTCGACCTGGAGACGACCGGCGCGCACCCGGAGCGCGACCGCATCATCGAGATCGCGCTCACCCGTTTTGACCCCGATACCCCACCCACCCGCTGGGAGCGGCTGATCAACCCCGAGATCCCGATTCCGCCAGTGATCGAACGGCTGGTCGGCATCTCCTCGGCGATGGTCGCTACTGCCCCCACCTTCGCGGAGATCGCCGAAGAGCTCCTGGCGCTGCTCACCGGTGCCGTGGTCGTCGCCCACAACGTGCGCTTCGACTACGGCTTTCTCAAGCAGGCCTTCGCCCGCTGCGGCATCTCTTTCTCGGCGCCACTCTTTTGCACCGTCAAATTCGCCAAAGCGTTGGAGCCGACCCACCGGCGCCACGGGCTTGACGCGTTGATCGAACGGCACGGGCTTTGCTGCAGCGCGCGCCACCGCGCCCGCGGCGACGTCGAGGTCCTCGAGCAGTACCTCGCGTGGGCGCTCGCCACCTTCCCACCGGAGAAGCTCCTTGTCGCGCGCGAAGTAGCGATGAAGCACCCCGCCCGCCCCGCGGGTCTCGCCGAAGGCGTGATCGAGTCGATCCCTGAAACGCCGGGCGTCTACCTCTTTTTCGGCGACAACGACCTGCCGCTCTATATCGGCAAAAGCAAGGGGCTCAGGAGCCGCGTCACCGCCCACTTCAGCGCCACCACCCGCAACCCCACCGACGCCGAGATCGCCCGCCAGATCCGCCGTATCGAGTGGCTCGAGACCGCGAGCGACCTCCACGCGCAGATCGTCGAAGCGGAGCTCGTCCGCGCCCTCAAACCCCGCTACAACAAACGGCTGCGGGAAAATCACGCCGCCGTCGCGATCACCGTTTCCGGGTTCGACGCGCCCCCCGCCCCTGACCGTGCGCCGCCGCTTGCCGTGCGCTACCTCCCGATTCAAGGAAGCGACCCGCGCACCTGGCCCCGCCACACCTTTGGTGCCTTTACCGACCGCAAGCAGGCGGAACGGACGCTCCAAGAGCTCGCGAAAACCCACGGCCTCTGTCCCGTGCGCCTCGGGTGGGAACCGGCCACCCGCCGCTCGTGCTCTGCCCATCAGCTGCGCCTCTGCCGCGGCTGGTGCGCGGGCAAGGAGACGACCGCTGAACACGACGCCCGGCTTCTTGCCGTGCTCAGCCACCTCCCCCCCACCCCCTGGCCGCATGCAGAGCCAGTGCTCCTTCATGAAACTTCCCCAGACGGCGCGCGCGCGATCTGGTTGCTCGTCGACCACTGGGTGCTCATCTGCCGCTTCGACCACCCGCCGAGCGATGCCGAAATCGCCGCAGCGACCGCCGCCCCCTACCGCTTCGACCTCGACACCTTCCGGATCCTGCGCCAGCGCCTTGCTCTCCCCGCGGTGACGCGCTGAAGCCGTTGAGCTACAATCGCGCTATGCCACGCACCGAACTCACCATCGTCAATAAACTGGGGCTTCACGCTCGCGCGAGCGCCAAGCTCGCCGAGCTCGCCAACCGCTACCCCTGCGCGATCTGGCTCGAGCGCAACGGCCGGCGAGTGAACGCCAAAAGCATCATGGGGGTGATGATGCTCGCCGCCGCCAAAGGGACCACGGTGACGGTCGAGACCGAAGGGGAACAGGCCGACGAGGCGCTCGCCGCAATCGCCGAACTCGTCGCCAACCGCTTCGACGAGCCGGAGTAGCCGCGTGTCCGCAGTCCCCTTCACCCTCCACGGCCTTGGGGTCTCCGCCGGTATCGCGATTGGCCGGGTTCACCTCGTCTCCCACGCGCTCCTTGAGGTCCCCCATTACGAAGTGCCCGAAGAGCGCCTCGCCGACGAGCGCACGCGGCTCAAAGAGGCGGTCGAAGCGGTGCGCCGGGAACTCGCCCACCTGCGGGAGAGCGCCGACCAGAGCGCCGCGCAGCAGGAGCTCGACGCCTTCATCGACCTCCAGACGATGATGCTCGCCGACCCGATGCTGATCGACGCCGCGCTCGAGCGGATCACCACCCGCGGCATCAACGCTGAGTGGGCGCTCGCGCAGCAGCTTGAAGAGCTCCTGGCGGCGTTCGACGCGATCGACGACCCCTATCTCCGCGAACGGCGCCACGACGTGATCCAGACCGTCGAGCGGCTGATGAAGGAGCTGCGGGGGCTCGCCCGCCCGATGCACGCCCGCCACGACGACTGGCCGACGATCATCGTCGCCCACGACCTCTCCCCCGCCGACACCATCGGCTTTCGCGGCCAGCGCATCGGCGGCTTCATCACCGACATCGGGAGCCCCACCTCCCACACCGCGATCGTCGCGCGCAGCCTCAAGCTCCCCGCGGTCGTCGGCGCTCGGCTTGCCCGCACGCTCCTTGAAGACGACGACCTGGTGATCATCGACGCCCACCGCGGCGCGATCATCGCCAACCCGCCGCCGTTCGTCGTCGAAGAGTACCGCCTCAAAAAGGTAGAGCGCGACCTCGAGCGGACCCGCCTCGCGCGCCTCAAAGAGTCGGCGACCAAGACCCTCGACGGCACGCCGATCGCGCTCCTGGCCAACATCGAAAGCCCCAAAGACCTTCCCGCGGTGCGTGCGGTCGGCGCTGACGGAATTGGCCTCTATCGCACCGAATTTCTCTTTACCGGCCGCGCCGACCGGCCGAGCGAAGAGGAGCAGTTTGAAGCCTACCGCGACGTCGTGCGCGGGATGAAGGGGAAACCGGTCACCATCCGCACCTTCGACCTCGGCGCCGACAAAGCGTTTGACAGCAACGACGAATCCCACACCGCAACCAACCCGGCGCTGGGGCTCCGCGGCATTCGCTACTGCCTTGCCGAACCAGCCTTTTTCCTCACCCAGCTGCGTGCGCTCCTTCGCGCCGCGACGTTTGGGCCGCTCAAGATTCTCCTGCCGATGGTGACGAACGCCGCCGAGATCGACCGCGCCCGGCAGCTTATCGCCCAGGCACGCGACGCGCTCACCTATGAGGGGGTGAAACTCCCCCCGCGGATCGAAGTGGGCGCGATGATCGAAGTCCCCGCTGCGGCGATTGCGCTACCCGCGATCGCGCGCCGCGTCGACTTCCTCTCGATCGGCACCAACGACCTCATCCAATACACCCTCGCAATCGACCGCCAAGACGACACGGTGGCCGACCTCTACGACCCCCTCCACCCGGCCGTCCTGCGTCTGCTCGCCGGAATTCTCTCCTACGGCGCGCGGGCCAACATCCCCGTCTCCCTCTGCGGCGAACTTGCGGGCGACGCGCAATACGCCTGGCTCCTTGCCGCGCTGGGGCTCCGCCACTTCTCGATGCACCCCGACCGGCTCCTTGAGGTCCGCCAACAGCTCCTCTACGCCAACCTCGACGAACTCGCCCCCAAAGCACAACGGCTCGTCAAGCTCGACGAGCCAGCGAAAATTCGCGAAGCGTTTATGCGGTGGGGGGCGGGTTCGTAGGGGTTTCTAACGCCAACCAGAACCCCACCAACAAAAACCAGACCACCGGGAACCACCAGACGTTAAGGAGCACCGGCTGCGACTGCAGCGGAAAGGCGTACGCAGCCAGTGCTGCGCCCCACGGTGCCGCGCGCGCCTGCGCTTCCCGATCGGCTCTACGCCAGCGCCACACCATCACCGCCGCAAGCCCCACCACCCAAGCGATCCCGGCACCCCCCAACTCCGCCCAGAGCCCCATGTAGAGACTGTGGGCATGAAACGGCTCGTCATGGAGGTAAAGATCACCCGGGTCGGCGAATTCGGCGTAGACGTGGGAAAACTGCTTCGCCCCCACACCGAAAAAGGGGTGCGCCGCCCCCATCCGGGTAGCGTTGCGCCACAACTCCCAGCGGTAGGTGGTGATCTGATCGAGCGCCTTTTGCCTCTCGTCGGGAGTTGTTTCGGTCATCAGCGTTTTCAACCCTTCATCAGTGTTGTGGAGTCGCACCTGCCAGGGGGTAGAAAAGGTCTGGATGATCGCTACTGCCCCGATGGTGCTGACAAAGAGCCCAACGAGCAGCGCGCGCGGCCAGCGCCACACCACCGGAATCGCAGCGAGCACCAGGAGCTGCAAACCGCTTCTTGACCCCGAAAGGAGCACCACCCACAAGGTCACGAGGAGAAGCGGCAGCACAATCGCCGGCTGCGCCCGCCACCGCCAAACGGCAAGCGGAAAGAGAACTGGAAGAAGAATGGGGAGCTTCAGGGAACTAGCAAAAGGCCCCACCAATCGCCCTTCGAATTCGGTAGCGGCGTAGGGAACCCCGAAGAGGTCGCGCCCCACCGCCCACTGGACCAGGGCGTCGGCGAGGAGAAAGCCAAAGGTGAGCGCTGCGCCCCGCTGCCACCAGTCGCTCGCTTGGGGAAAGTTCCTTGCCGCCCAGCCGACCGCCGCACTCGCCAGAGCAAACCCCAGAAAACCCACCACATAGGGGAACCCCGCTTCTGGACGCGGCGCGCCCCACAGAGAGAGCGCGATGATGAGCGCCAACACCACCAAAGCGCCCCCCAACTCGCGGGCAAGGGGTGTAGCCCAGAGGGCGCTCCGTTGGCGGACGACCAGGAAAAGCGACACCGCGACGAGGAGAAAAAAGGGCAACCGCGGCCCACCCGGCAACGGTTGCGCCCAGAGGAGCGCTGAACCGAGAAGAAGGACAATCGCCGCCGTCACCGCTTCGCGATCAACTGCACGAGCGCCCCGTCTGCGCTCCCTTCTGCGGCGCTCCAGAGGTCGATCGCTGCGAGGACCATCTGGTAGGCAGCGTCCACGCGGCTTGCCCGCACTTTGGCGAGCTCCTGTTGCGCGTTGAGCAAATCAACAGCATTGCGCGTCCCGGCGCGAATCCCCTTTTCGGTGCCCACCACTGCTTGTTCCGCAGAGCGTTCGGCTTGCGCGAGCGCCTGCCACTGGGCATAACCGTAGCGCAGCGCCGCGTAGGCCTGCGTCAGGTTCTGGGTGAGTTCCCGGCGCTTCGCTTCGGTCCGCATCTGCGCTTCCTCAAGGGCGGAGAGCGCCGCACGCACTGAGGCGTCGATCCCCCCGCCGGCGTAGAGCGGAATCTGGAGTTGCACGGCGACGCTCGTGGTATCGTATTGCTGGCCGATCGTGGTTTCGCTGTCGCTTCGACTCATGCGGCGTGCGGCAACGAGATCGACAGTCGGTTTATGCTGCGCCCGCTGCTGCTCCACAGCCCGCCGCGCTGCCTCCTCTTGGGCAACCAGCGACACCACCTCGGGGTGGCGTTCGTGCGCCGCAGCAATCCATTCGTCGAGGGATCTGGCGAGCGTCCGTTCCGCAATCGGAACCAGTTCGGCAAGTTCGGTGAGCTCCTCCGCGCGAACGTCGCGCCCAACGAGCGCACTCAACGCCGCAAGCGCCTGCTGCAGCTGCCCCTCTTGCCGCAGCACCGCTGCTTTCGCCATATCGAGCCGCGCTTGGGCATCTTCCACATCGGTGCGGGTCGCACTTCCCAGGGTGAAGGCGCGCTCACTCTGTTTGCGCACCGTCTCATACCGGGCGACATCTTGCTCGGCCACCTGCCGCTGGGCTGCAGCGGAGAGGGCCTGCGCGTAGGCCTGCGCCACCTGCCGCAACAGACGCACCCGCGCCGCCTCGATCGCAACCCGGCTCGACTCCGCCTGCGCTTCGGCGCGTTGCCACCCCGCCCAGTCGCTTGGACGGTAGAGCGGCTGCCGCGCGCTCAGGTTCCAGTTGCGCGTCGTGTAGTCATTATGAACGGTTCGCCCTTTGTAGAGGCCGCTGAGATACTCGGTATCGGTCTTCGCTTGGCCGGTCGATGCCGAAAAGGTCACCGCGGGAAGGAGCCGCGAACGAGCGACCTCGACCCCGGCCAGGTCCGCGTCCGCCCGCTTTTGGCTGACGGCGAAATTGGGATCGTTCGCTTCGGCGAGCCGAAACGCCTCTTCAAGCCCGAGCGCGTAGGCGCCCGCTGTCGGGATCAGGAGGCCCACGGCGACTGCGCTGTTTCTGACCCATCGTCTGAGTAGCGTGGAAAACGCCATGCCTTTTCTCCTTCCTCGCCGGACCGTGATCACGGCTCTTTCACCGCGCTCTGCAACCGCTCCCACACCGGTTTGATGAGGTACTGCAGGAAGGTGCGCTCACCGGTCTTGATGAGGACGGTGACCGGCATTCCAGGCTGCAGGCGCCGGTCGGGCCCGAGCGTCTTCCACCCGTTTTCGGTGAGCTCGACGCGCGCGACATAGTGGGGCGGGAGCGGCTGCCCGTTCGGGGTGAGGGTCCGGTCGGTCACGAGGTCGGCCGAGACCGAGATCACCTTCCCTTCGAGGACCTTTCCTGCGAGGTCGTGGAAGTTCGCGAGTTGCACCTCGGCGAGCAGCCCGGGGTGGACACGCTCGATGTGGTGGGGCGGAACCTGGACTTCGAAGACGAGCTTCTCGTCTTTCGGGATGATCTCCATCAAGGGTTCCCCGGGACGAACGACGCCCCCCACGGTATGGACCGCGAGCGCATTGACGTAACCGGTGGCGGGTGAGCGGATCACCGTCCGTTCCAGCTCCTCTTTGAGTGCCCGCACCCGCTCCTCGACAACCGCGAGCTGCTTGGTCACCTCTGCAAGTTGCGTCTCGACCTCTTTGCGGTACTCTTCCCGCAGCGACTTCGCCCGCAGCCGGGCGTCAAGAGCCTGCTGCTGCGCGAGCACGATCTGGTTCTGCAGCTCG
This sequence comes from Hydrogenophilus islandicus, assembly GCF_054657095.1. Taxonomy (NCBI): domain Bacteria; kingdom Pseudomonadati; phylum Pseudomonadota; class Hydrogenophilia; order Hydrogenophilales; family Hydrogenophilaceae; genus Hydrogenophilus; species Hydrogenophilus islandicus. The sequence goes on from NZ_BAAHXE010000022.1 coordinate 13,516, forward strand.
AGCGCCTGCCGTTCGAGTTCCAGTTGGGTGTTGCGCGGCGCGTACCCCTCCTTGGCCAAATCGCGCATCCCCTGAAGTTGTTCGCGCAAGAAGGTGAGCTGCGCGCTGCGCGCTGCGGCGTTGCTCTCGGCGGTGCGCGCGGTCTCTTCCAATACCCGAAGCTGTGCAGTGAGGGCTTCGCGGCGCGAGGCAAAAAGGGCTTGTTGCTGCGCCATCTGCACCGCTGCCTCACTCCCCCCTTGCCGAAGCTGCTCGGGGAAAAGCACCGCTTTGGCGCCGTCGCGTTCGGCTTCGAGTCGCGCCTTGGCGGCGAGGAGCGCATAGTACTCTTTGAGAGCGCTTTGATATTGGGCCGAAACCGTGGTGTCGTCGAGAAGGATCAGGGGTTGCCCCTCTTCGACGAATGCCATGTCCTTCACCAGGATCGCTTTGACGATGCCGCCAGTGAGATGGGCGACCGTTTTGCGCTTCGATTCGACGATCGTCACCCCCGGCGCAGGCACGCCCGCATCCAGCGGCGCGGTCACTGCCCAGACGAGGAATCCGCCAAAGAAGAGCACCAGGATGAAGAAACCGAGCCGCAAGAAGCGCCGCGCCTCTTGGGGGAGCACTTCGTGCGCTACCTCTTCAACCGGCCGGGCGTCGGCGTCCAGCGTCAAGGGCTCCCGCGCAGCGGCTGAAGTTTCTTTTGCGCCATGGCCAGCTGGCGGTACCGCGTCTTGCTGCGGGGTCACCGCTTGGGGTTTGTTCGCAGGGTTTTCAGATGCGGGGGGTTGGGTAGGAAGGGAAGACACCGTCACTGCTCCTTCGCTTGAACCGGTTGCGCCGCTGCCGCGGGTTGTTGTGCTGGTGCAGCGCTCTGGGTAGGGGGTTGTGCGTTTTGGGAAGCAGACTGCGCCTGCTGTTGCGCCGCCTGTTGCTGTTGCTGAGCGGCCTGTTGGAGTGCGGCGAGCACCTGATCGCGCGGGCCATAGGCGTGCAACGTCCCGTCACGCATCACCGCCAGGAGATCGACCACCTGAAGAACGCTCGTGCGGTGGGTGATCACCACTACTGTCCGCCCCTGCCGCTTCATTTCGGCGAGCGCGCGCACAAGGAGCGTCTCGCCGATGTCGTCGAGGTTGGAGTTGGGCTCGTCGAGAACGATGAGCTGCACGTCGCCGTAAAGGGCGCGCGCAAGCGCCACCCGCTGCCGCTGTCCACCGGAAAGGACCATCCCGCCCGGGCCGATCGGGGTATCGTACCCCTGCGGCAGGCGCAGGATCAACTCATGAACCCCTGCGCGCTGCGCCGCTTCGACGATCCGCTCCGCATCGAGCGGCCCGAAGCGGGCGATGTTCTCAGCGATCGTCCCGTCGAAGAGTTCGATATCTTGCGGGAGATAGCCGATGTAGGGCCCCAACTCCGCTTTGTCCCACTGGCTGATGTCGGCGCCATCGAGCCGCACTTTCCCCGCAGCAGGGGCCCAGACGCCAACGAGGAGCCGGGCGAGGGTCGATTTCCCGGAACCCGAAGGGCCGATGATCCCCACCACCGCACCCGGCGGGATCTCCATCGTCACGCCGCGCAGGACTGGTGTCTGGCTGCCCGGGGGGACGGCCACCACGCCTTCGACGCGCACGTGCCCTTTGGGTGGCGGCAACGACAACCGCGGTGGCCGCACCGGAAAGGCCTTGAGAAGCTCACCGAGCCGCTCGTAGGCGAGCCGCGCCTGGACAAAACCGCGCCAGTTGGCGATCAGTTGATCGATCGGCGCCAGCGCCCGCCCCATCAGAATCGAACCGACGATCATCGAGCCGGGGGTGAGTTCATTTTGCAGCACCAGCCACGCCCCCAAACCGAGCACCAACGATTGTGACGTGACCCGAACGAAGCGGGTAATCGCCTGGATCAACCCCGCGCGGTCGCTCGCCACCGCCTGCTGCACGAGATGCTGGACATGTTTCGCTTTCCACCGCTGACGAAGCGCCGGCAGCATCCCCATCGCCTCGACCACCTCCGCGTTACTCAGCTGGTTGTGGGCGAAGTTGGTCGCTTGGTTGGCGTATTTGTTGGCCTCGGCAAGGGGTTTTTGCGTCGCCACTTCGGTAATGATCGTGAGCACCACGAGAATCAGCGCGGAGCCGACGCTGAACCACCCCAGCAGCGGATGGAGGACGAAACAGGCCGCAAGGTAGATGGGGAACCACGGGGCGTCGAAGAAGGCGAACGGGCCGTTACCGGTGACAAACTGCCGCAGTTGCGTGAGGTCGCTCAACGCCTGGCGGGCGTTTGCCCCGCCGCGGCGAAGGGTCGCCTCGAACGCGGCGTCAAAGATCCGCTGGTTGATCTTGGCCTCCATCGCGGCCCCGACGCGCACAAGGACCCGCGAACGGATGAACTCGAGGACCGCCATCAGGAGAAAGAGGCCGACGACAAGGATCGTCAGCACCAATAGGGTCGTGGTGTTGTGGCTACCGAGCACCCGGTCATAGACCTGCAACATGTAGAGCGGCGCGGTAAATTGCAACACATTGATCACAAAAGAAAAAGCGCCCACCCCAACAAAGTAGCGGCGCATGTCGCGAAAGAGTTGCGCGAGTTCCGGGAATCGGGTCTCTCTTCTGGCCATCCTGCTTATCCTTTCGGCCTTCTGCCGCTTGGTTGCGGCCTGAAATTGTGAATTATCGCACAAATGAGTGACCGGTGGGTTGTTATCGCGCTCAAAACCACTTCGTAAAAGTGGTTGACAGAGGTGAGCGCTTGGCCGATAATATCGCTCTCCCGTTCCCCGATAGCTCAGCTGGTAGAGCAACGGACTGTTAATCCGTGGGTCGCAGGTTCGAGCCCTGCTCGGGGAGCCAATAAGCAAAAGAGCAGTTCCCGCTCTTTACCCAGGTTGACCACCTGACTACGGTATAGCGCTAGGCAAACGCTACTTTTCCTTCCCCCGCACTGATCGCTCTTGGCCTGGCAAACCCCCACTCGCCGCACGTCGCCTCCTGCAGCTTGCTCTGTATGCACGGGGACATCTGAGCATTTTTTGGACGCCACCATGTCAGACACCCAGTTGGCTACCGCTACAATTCCCCTCACGCTCATTAAAAAACAGTTGAGCGCCCCGCTCACACCCCCCTCCCACAAGAGCGAGAAGCTGGAGAAGGCGCTCCTGCGTCAAGTCGGACAGGCGATCGCTGACTACGGTTTGATCGAGGCGGGCGACCGGATCATGGTCTGTATCTCCGGCGGGAAAGACTCGCTGACGCTCCTCACGCTCCTCATGAAGCTCCAAGCGCGCGCGCCGGTTTCCTTTTCGCTGATTGCCGTCAACCTCGACCAGGGGCAACCGGGTTTTCCCGCCGAGACGCTTCCCCGTTACTTTGAATCGCTGGGCGTCCCTTACCGGATCGTGCGCGAAGACACCTATTCGATCGTGCAGGAGAAGATCCCCGCCGGCAAAACCACCTGCTCGCTCTGTTCGCGGCTGCGCCGCGGGATCCTCTACCGCACCGCGCGCGAGCTCGGCTGCAATAAGCTCGCGCTCGGCCACCATCGCGACGACATCCTCGAGACCTTTTTCCTCAACCTCTTTTTTGGCGGGAAACTCAAAGCGATGCCGCCGAAACTCACCAACGACGACGGTGACCTTCAGGTGATCCGGCCGCTTGCCTACTGTCGGGAGCGGGAGATCGAGCGGTACGCACGCGCGATGGAGTTCCCGATCATCCCGTGCAACCTCTGCGGAAGCTTAGAGCACGCGCAGCGCAAGCGAATCAAAGCGATGTTGCGTGAATGGGAAGCGGAGGATCCGCGGCGCGTCGCGTCGATCTTTACGGCGCTTCAGAATGTGACGCCGTCGCACCTGCTTGACCCGACGCTCTTTCCTTTTACAAAGCGAGACTAAACAAGAAGGTGGGGGTGAAGAAAGATACAACAGAAGAGGAGATGGTGAAATTTGGAGCGGGTGATGGGAATCGAACCCACGTTCTCAGCTTGGGAAGCTGATGTTCTACCATTGAACTACACCCGCTCGGCAGACGCTATTATAACCCCTTCTCTTGCTCCTTTCAACCCTTCAAAGCGCTGCGGCAACGCCACGTCACTTTGCGCGCGGGAAAACACCAACGCGCGTCAATCTTCCCGCGCGAGCCGCCGGTAACGGCCAGCAAAATAGACGAGTGGTTCGCCGGCGAACCATTCGTGGCGCACCACGCGGGCAAGAAAGAGACGGTGGTCGCCCCCGTCGTGTTCGGCGAAGCGCGTGAGCTCAAAGTGGGCGAGCGCGGGCACCACCAAGGGAACACCGTGCGCACCGTCACGCCAGACGGTCGTCGCAAAGGGGTCCCCGGCGGGCGTTGCAAAGGCCACAGAGACCGCCTCCTGGTCGTCACGAAGGAGCGAAATCCCGTACCATTGCGCCTGTTGAAAAACCGGCAGCCGCCGCAGCCCGCAACCGAGACTGAAGACGACCAAAGGGGGGTCAAGCGAGACCGAGTTGAACGAATTGATCGTGAGCCCCACCGGTGTTCCGCGCTCGTCCCGAGCGGTGAGAATCGCGATGCCGGTAGCAAATCGTCCCAAAGTGTCGCGAAGTGCGCGCGACGCGTGATCGAGCATGCAGAATTCCCCAATGGCAAAAAAAGGTCAAAAAAAGGTTCTCGACTCTACCGCATCCGCGCCCCCTTGGCAAGGTGATGCCGCATGGCGCGACCACGTCGCGCGGATCCAGCCGCTGTGGGCCGATGCCCTCGTCTCCTGGCATCGGGCGCATGGACGCCGCAACCTCCCGTGGCGCGGCACCGACCCCTACCGCATCTGGCTTTCAGAAGTAATGTTGCAGCAGACGCAAGTAGCCACGGTGATTCCCTACTTCGAGCGGTTCATCGCCCGTTGGCCGACGGTCGATGCGCTGGCAGAAGCCCCTCTGGACGAAGTGATGGCGTTGTGGAGTGGCCTCGGTTACTACGCGCGCGCCCGGAATCTCCACCGCGCGGCACAGATGATGGCCACCGAATGGCGCAGCAGCTGGCCCAACGACCCGAAGGAGTGGGCGAAACTTCCCGGGGTTGGACGCTCGACCGCCGCGGCGATCTGCGCTTTTGCCTTTGGCACGCGGGCGGCGATCCTCGACGGCAACGTCGAACGGGTGCTCGTGCGCGTTCTTGGGGTCGAGACCCCACTACCCGACGCGGCAACACGCCGCGCGCTCTGGGCCGCGGCTGAGGCGCTGCTCCCCGATTCTTCAGCGATGATGGCCGAATATACCCAGGCGCAGATGGACCTCGGGGCGCTCCTCTGCACGCGCCGCGCCCCCCAATGCGCCTGCTGCCCTGTCGCTGAGTGGTGTCGCGCGGCGCAGACCGGCCGCGCTGAGGAGCTCCCCCGCAAAGGGAGACGGTCGCCGGTTCAGGAGGTCGCGTGGCGGCTCCGTGCCTACTGGTGGGGCGACCGCCTCTGGTGGGTGCAGCGAAGCGCCCCGGGGATTTGGGGTGGGCTCTGGGCGCTCCCAACTGCGGACGACCCCCCGCCGCCGGGGAGATGGCAGCTCCGTGGAAGAACGCCCCTGCCGCCGCACCGCCTCACCCACCGGTTGCTGCACCTCACCGTCGAGGAGTGGACAACCGCCGACCCCCTCTGCTACGATTCGCGACGAGAAGATGAGGAGGCAACCGGCCGCGCGCCCGCTGGTCGCTGGGGAACGCTCGCCCAAGCAATCAACTGGGGCTTGCCGCAGCCGCTGCGCGCGTGGGCGGAGGAGCGCCTTGCCCTAACCTAACCGGAGGAGACGATGGAACACGGTTTCTGGCACGAGCGGTGGGAACGAGGGGAGATCGGCTTTCACCTCGACGAGTTCAACCCGAGGCTCACCACCTACTGGCCGCAGCTTCAGGTTGCGCGGGATGCAACCGTCTTCGTCCCGCTTTGCGGCAAATCGCTCGACCTCCTCTGGCTCCGCGAGCAGGGCCACACCGTGGTCGGGGTCGAGCTCAGCCCCGTTGCCGTGAGCCAATTTTTCGCCGAGAACGACGCAACGCCCGAAGTCTCCACCTGCGGTCCCTTTGCCTGCTACACCACCGACGGGATTCGCCTCCTGCAAGGGGACTACTTCGCCCTCACGCCCGAGATCGTCTGGGGGTGGGACGGCGCGCCCGCAACCGCCACAGCGATTTATGACCGCGCGGCGCTCGTTGCCCTCCCGCCGGAGATGCGGCAGCAGTACGCCGCGAAGATGCGGGAACTCGCGCGTCCTGGCACCAAGATGCTGCTCGTCACCCTCGAGTACCCTCAAGAGGAGCGCCCGGGACCCCCTTTCAGCGTCTCTCCCGCCGAGGTCTTCGACCACTTCGCGGCGGTGGCTGAGATCAGCCATTGGCTCGACACCGACGTGCTCCCCGACCACCCCCGGTGGCAAGAGCGCGGCGTGCGTTTCTTGCGCGAACACGTCTTTGCGCTGACCTGGAAAGAGTAAAAGGGGATTGCCATGGGGGAGACAGTCACCCTCTACTGCGCGATGGGGTGCTTTTGGGGGGCGCAGCAGCGGCTGCGCACCGTACCAGGGGTGGTCGCGACCGAAGTGGGCTACGCCGGCGGCGACGACCCCCACCCCACCTACGCGTCGGTGTTAGCGTTTGAAGAGGCGTTGCGAAGCGGTGCGGCGCGCGGGCGCAACCACGCCGAGGTGGTGCGGGTCGTCTGGGCACCACCGCACGGCGACGACGAGGCCGCGCGCGCCGCGTTTGCCGAGCTCCTCGCAGCCTTTTGGCAGGGGCACGATCCGACGCAGCGCAACCGGCAAGGAAACGACATCGGCAGCAACTACCGCAGCGCCCTCTACTACGAGGAGCACGACGCCGCGTGGATGTTGCCGCTGCTGATTGCCAGCCGCGCCGCCTACGCGTGGGCGCTGTGGCAAAGCGCCGCCGGGGCGCCGCACTTCCCCGCGCCGACGACCGAAATCGCCCCGGTTCGCCACTACACCCCTGCCGAACCCTACCACCAGGACTATCTGCTCAAAAATCCCGGCGGCTATTGCGGACTGGGAGGCAGAGGCGTTGCGCTCCCGCCCTACCCGTGGCCACTCCCCGGCCCCGACGCCCACCCCTTTTGGCGATGGCTCGGGCGTGAAGTCCTCACCTCAGAGGCCTTCGTGATCGCGTTTGAACACGGCACGGAACCTCCCTTTACCGGCTGCCACCTCGACGAGAAGCGCCCCGGCCTCTTTCTCGACCCTCTTTTGGGAGCGGTCCTCTTTCGAAGCGAGACGAAATTCACGAGCGGCACCGGCTGGCCGAGCTTCTTCAGCGCAGAACCGGGGGCGATCACCGAGCACGAAGACCGCTCCTACGGGATGGTGCGCACTGAAGTGAGGAGCGCCACCACCGGCATCCACCTCGGCCACATCTTCCCCGACGGCCCGCCCCCGACGGGACTGCGCTACTGCATCAACGGCAACGTCCTCGCGTTTGCTCCCTTCGCTTCGCCCAGTCTCCGCTGAAACGGGAAAGGACCAAGCGCGTGGCCCCATCCGCATCGCCGACGCAAACGCCCGTCGCGCCCACTCCGCTCCTCTTTGGCCTCATCATCGCGCTGGTCGCGTTGGGGCCACTTTCGACCGATCTCTACCTGCCGGCGCTTCCAGCGCTCGTTGAGGACCTCGCAACCGACGTCGCCCACGGGCAGCTGACGCTCACCGCCTACATGATCGGTTTTGCCTGTGGTCAGCTCTTCTACGGGCCGCTTTCCGACCGCTTTGGCCGAAAACCGGTGATCCTCTCGGGGCTTATCCTCTACGCCGCCGCGTCGCTCGCCTGCGTCTGGGCAGAGAGCATCACGACGCTCCTCGTTGCGCGCGTCGTCCAGGCCGTCGGGGCGTGTGTCGGGCCAGTCTTGGGACGAACGATCGTGCGGGACGTCTATGGCCCCGTCGAAGCGCCGCGGATGCTTGCCCATGTCGGCTCGGCGATGGCGATTGCGCCGATGGTCGCGCCGTTGATCGGTGGGGTGCTCACCGCCCACTTCGCCTGGCGCAGCAACTTCGTCGCTCTCTTTCTCTACGCGGTGGTGACCCTGGCCATCTTGGTGTGGGCGCTTCCGGAGACGAACGTCCATCGCGGCAAGGCTTCGTTCAGCTTCATCGCCTCCTTCGCGACGCTCTTGCACGACCGGCGCTTTCGCTGGTTGCTGATCGCGAACGCCTGCGGTTACGCCGCCCTTTTTGCCTTCATCTCCGGGTCGAGCTTTGTCTTTATCACGATGTTTGGCTACACTCCATTCGAGATGGGCCTTGCGTTTGCGGTGATGGTCACCGGCTTCTTCGTCGGTTCAGTAGGAAGCGCCCGCCTCTCCCGCCGCTTGGGTGCCGAGCGGCTCCTCAGAATCGGTGGCTGGCTGGGGCTCGCCGGCGGAAGTGCGATGGTCATCTGGCTCCTCCTCTCCCCCTCTCCCTTTGCGGTGATGATCCCGATGTGGTTCTGCGGCGCCGCAGCAGGCTTCTTGATGCCGAACGCCACGGGGTTAGCGCTCGCTCCCTATCCGAAGATCGCCGGCGCGGCGGCGTCGCTGCTGGGTTTCTCGCAAATGGGGATCGCCGCCGTGGCCGGAACGACCGTCGGGCACCTCCTCAACGACACCCCCTACCCGATGGCTGCGGTGATCGCGGTGGTGATGACGGTCGCATGGTGGAGCACGCGGGCGGCGACGCGGTAAGGAGCGGCCCCTGCACCCGATCGCAAGTTCCCTCTTGTCAAAAAGATCAAAAGTAACTAATATAGATTTATTACATTACAACCATCCGCAACGCAACCCCTGGAGAGCATGATGACGACGACACCTTGTTCGCCTCGCCCCCTCTTGCACCCCTTGGTCGCAGGGGTCGCTTTGGGCGTCACGCTGATCTTCACCTTTCTCCTCACGGGCAACGGCTTGGGCGCAAGCGGCGCGTTTGCCCGCTTAGCGGCGTGGCTGGGTGGGGAGGCCGCGCGACAGAACCCCTACCTCAGCGCCTTTTGGCAATCGGGCCACCCGCTCAACACCTGGGTCGTCTGGGTGGTGGTGGGTGTCTTCCTCGGCGCGCTCCTCTCGGCAACGACGAGTGGGCGTTTCCGCTTGAAGATCGAAGGGGCGAAGGCGGTCGGAACGGGCAAACGGTTGGCGACCGCTTTTGCCGGGGGGATCCTCGCGGGCTTCGGCTCGCGCATCGCCGCAGGCTGCACGAGTGGCTTGGGGCTCTCCGGCGGCGCAACGCTCGCTGTTTCGGCGTTTGTCTTCTTGGCCCTCTTTTTCGTCACCGGAATCATCGTCTCCCGCTTCATGACCAAAGGAGCCTAACGATGCCCCTCTACGATACCTCTCTTGCCTCTGGCCTGCTTTGTGGCATTCTTTTCGGCTTCATTCTGGAATCGGCCGGTTTTGGCAGCGCCTGCAAGCTCACGGCGCAATTCCGCTTTTCCGACTGGACGGTCTTGAAGGTGATGTTCACCGCGATTGTCGTTGCGGCGATCGGCCTCTACGCCCTCAACGCTGCGGGGGTGGTCTCCTACAACGATCTCTTCGTTCCCCCCGCGTATCTCGGTGCTGCGGCAATCGGCGGGGTTTTGATCGGCGCCGGCTTTGCGATTGGCGGTTACTGCCCCGGAACGGCCGCGAGTGCGCTCGGCGCAGGACGGCTCGACGGCCTGGTCTTCATGATCGGCATGGTGGTCGGTGTGGCGATCTTCGCCGCCGGTTATACCACTTTTGCCCCCTGGATGGAGTGGGGGGCGATCGACGCGGCACGGCTGCCGGAGCTGCTTGGCGTCAGCGAACCGCTGCTGCTTGTCCTCTTTGCGGCGGCTGCTGCTACTCTCTTCTGGTGGGGTCACCGCGTGGAACAGGCACATGGCGGCGCGCTCACGGCCGAGGCACTACAGGATCGATGACTTTTCCCACGAAAGGAGGCTGTACCATGAAACTCCCAAAGATCGTCCGTCGCATCGTACCGGCCGTAGCAGTGGCTGCGGCGGTTTCGGTCGCGCCACCGCTCGCCTCGGCTCAGGGTAACCCCTGCGCCCCAGCCCGCCGCAGCGCAAACCCGTGCGCTGCCGGTAATCCTTGTGCCCCCGCGCGCCGAAGTGCCAACCCCTGTGCGGCGGGGAACCCTTGCGCGCCGGCTCGCCGTGGCGGCAATCCCTGTGCCGCAGGAAATCCCTGCGCACCGAAGCGGCAGTCGGCGAATCCCTGTGCCGCTGGCAACCCGTGTGCGCCCGCTCGCCGAAGTGCCAACCCGTGTGCGGCGGGGAACCCCTGTGCGCCGAAGCGGCGGTCGGCAAACCCCTGCGCAGCGAAATAGTTTTTTCAACACCCAAATGGAGGAGTCATCATGCGCGTTCGTTTCATCCTTGCTGGTCTCATGATCACCGGTAGCGTCGCCGCTGCCGACCTTCCCGGGCCTGTCGTCACCGTCGACTGGCTTGCAGCCAACCTCGACAAGGTCCAGGTTCTGCAAATTCACGAACCCGATCTCTTCACGGCGCAACCGCAATACAAGAAAGATGAAAAGAGCGGGCAGGCGAAACTGGTCGATGTCGGCGGCCATATTCCCGGCGCCACGGTCGTCGACCCCAAAAAGACCCGTACCGAGCGACAAATTGGCGAGCTGAAAGTGAAATATATGGTGCCGACCGCCGCAGAATTCTCCCAAGTGGTCCAAGCGGTCGGGATCAACGACGACAAACCGATCGTGATCGTCTCGCCCGGCACCTCGTCCGCCGAATTCAACGACGCCACGCGGCTCTACTGGCAGTTCAAATACTTCGGCGAGAACCGCGTTGCGATCCTCGACGGCGGCCTCGCGGCGTGGATCCAGGCGGGTCAGAAGGTGGAGTCGACCCCGGCGAAGCCGCAGCCGGGCAACTGGAAGGCGAAGGGGGAAGATGCATCGATCCTCGCGACGAGCGACGAGGTCGCCGCAGGCAAAGCGCAGCTCATCGACGCCCGGCCGCTCAGTATGGCTTTTGGCTATACCAAACGGGATTACGTCTACGACTACGGCCATATCGCTGGCGCGAAGATCTTCCCGCCGGAACTCCACACGATCAAAAAAGGGTTGGCAGAGCACATTCTCCCGGTCGAGGCCTACGCCAAGGTCTTCCAAGCAGTGGGGGTAGACCCGAAAGCACCGTCGATCACCTACTGCAACAGTGGCCACCTTTCAGCGGGACCGTGGTTCATTCTCCACGAACTGATGGGGAACCAGCAAGTGAAGCTCTATGACGGGTCGCTCCACCAATGGACCCTCGAGAAACGCCCGCTCGTCTCGCTGGTCCCGCACTGATCCCGGCGGATCCCCCGCACACGTGGTCTGCGCGCGCGCAACGGCGAGCGCGCAGCGCGGTGCGCGACTGGGCGATTGCTGAAACGGCGCTGCGCGCGGCATCAAGCGACGTCGTTCGCGAGATGCTGCGCACCGCCCCCTCCTTCGTCGAGTTGGAACACTATCCGCCCGACGATGTCATGGACTCCGCGACAAGCTGCCAATACTACTACCACGCCCACCGCGCGGGGGAACACGGCCACTTCCACTGTTTCGTCCGCGCGCCGCTTCTCCCCGAAAAGGGTTTGTGGCAGGGGAGAGCCGGTGAAAAAGTCGGCCCGCAGGGCGACGAGCGGATCGCCCAGCTTGTGGCGATCAGCATGGACGTGTGGGGCCGCCCGCAGTCGCTCTTTCTAACCAACCAGTGGGTCACCGACGAAACCTGGTACCCGGCACACCGCCTCATCCCGCTCGTTGATCGATTTGCCGTCACCCACGCCTATCCCAACTGGGCCGCAAACATTTGGCTCACCACCTTCATCCAGGCGACACGCCCCTGGATCGTCGCACTCTTGAAGGCGCGAGACCGCGTCCTCGCCCCGCTTTTGACCGATGGGCCAGCCATTTTCGCTGACCGGTCGGTGGAGCTCCTGGTCGAACTGGACCTCCGCGCTGCATGGCCGGCGCTTCTCGCGTGGGCTGGGGTAGAATTGCCCGAAGTTTCCGCGTGAGCGCCAAGGAGCCACACCATGGAGGAGCAAACCTGCCTCGTGCTGATCACCACGCCTGACGAAGCAACCGCGACGACGATCGCGCGCACGTTGGTCGATGAGTCGCTCGCTGCCTGTTGCAACCTCATCCCGCAGGTACGCTCCATCTACCGCTGGCAAGGGGAGCGTTATGAAGAGAGCGAGTGGCTGATGGTCGTCAAGACAACCCAAGTGACTGTGCCGCGTCTCACCGAGCGCGTCGTCGCCCTTCACCCCTACGAGGTCCCAGAGGTGATCGCGCTACCGATCGTCGCGGGTGCGGAACCCTACCTCGCGTGGGTCACTCAGAGTACGCACCCCAACCCTTAGGATCGTCTGATGGTGCTCTTCCCTCCTTGCGCTCTTTGGGCAGAACGGCATGCTGCGCGGGTGATGGGGATCCTTCTCTTTGCCCTGTTGGCGTTTCTCTCCCCCGCCCTTTTCGCCGCCGACCCGGTACCGCCCGAAGAGGCCTACCCGGCGCACGCCTATCGGGTGGACAACGAGACGATCGCGGTGGAATTCGCGATCCGCCGCGACTACTACCTCTACCGGGACAAAGTGCGCGTCGAGCCGCTCACCGAAGGGCTCCAACTGGGTGCGCCGCAACTCCCGCCGGGGAAAAAGAAGCGCGACGACTTTTTTGGCGAGACGGAGGTCTACTATGATACCCTGCGCTTCACGCTCCCGGTGGTCACGGCGAATGGCGCGGAGCCGTGGCGCCTCAGGATCATCAGCCAAGGGTGTTGGAACGGCGGCGTCTGCTATCCGCCCCTTGAGCAGGAGGTAACAGTCGCCGACGCGCCGCCCGCGCGGTCGCTGCTGGGTGCGCTCTTCAACAAAGGAGCGGCGGGAGCGGGCGCTCCAGCGCCTGGAACCCAACCCGAAGGGGCGATCGCGAAGGGTCGATCGCCAGCTGCGCCGCCGCCGAGTGATCAGAGCACGCCGCCCTCTGCGCCCACCGATCAGGGCACGGCGACGCCGCCATCTGTTGCGCAGGACAAAAAAACCGCGCCAATCAATGGGAGCGGCGACGTTTCGCCGCCTGCAACCGACGAGGCGGGGTCACTCGCCCGCTTTATTGCACAGCAGCAGGGGGGTGTGGTGCTCGCCGCTTTCTTCGGCTTTGGGCTGCTCCTTGCCTTTACCCCGTGCGTCTTTCCGATGATCCCAATACTCTCCGGGATCATCGTAGGTCAGGGGGCGCAGCTCTCCCGCGCGCGGGCATTGGTGCTGACCGCGACCTACGTGCTCGCGATGTCGCTCACCTACGCGCTCGCGGGTGTTGCGGCGGGGCTCTCGGGCGCATTGGTGCAGACGGCGCTGCAGCAACCGGCAGTGCTCGTTGCGTTCGCGGTGCTCTTTGTCCTCTTGGCGCTCTCGCTCTTCGGGTTTTACGAACTGCAGTTGCCCGCGAGTTGGCAAAACCGTCTCAACGCGCTCGCGGGGAGCCAACAGGGGGGGCAGCTGGTCGGGGTGGCGGTGATGGGGATCCTCTCCGCGCTCATTGTCAGCCCCTGTGTCGCACCGCCGCTCGTTGGGGCGCTCCTTTACATCTCGCAAAGTGGCGACGCCCTCTTTGGCGGCGCAGCGCTCTTTGCTCTGGGGCTTGGAATGGGGGCGCCGCTCCTTGCCGTGGGCGTTGGCGCGCGCGAGCTGCTCCCGCGAAGCGGCCCGTGGCTCAACGGCGTCAAAGCAGCGATGGGTGTGGTGATGCTCGGGGTGGCGTGGTGGATCGTCCGACCGGTCCTCCCCGAAACCCTCTGGCTCGCGGGATGGGGGGTGTTGGCGATTGGGTGCGCTGTCGCGTTGGGGGCGCTCGAGCCACTACCAGTCGCCGCGCGCTGGCCGAAACAGCTCGGCAAAACGGTGGGACTCCTCTTGCTTGCCTACGGCGTCGCCGCCCTCTGGGGGGCACTTGCGGGCAGCCGCGATCCGCTGCAGCCGCTTGCCGGTTTTGCTGCCCAGCAAGGGAAGCCGGAAACCTCAGCGCTTACCTTTCGCCCGATCGCGTCGCTCGAGGAGCTCCAAGCGGTGGTCGCAGCGAGTGGCCGGCCGACGCTCGTCGATGTTCGCGCCGATTGGTGCGTCTCCTGCCTGGAGTTGGAGCGCACCACTTTTACCGACCCCCAGGTGGTGGCCCTCCTCAAAGAGGGGGTGACGCTCCTCAAAATGGATGTCACCGCGAACAACGCGAGCGACCAGGCGTTCATGCGCCACTTCCAGATCTACGGCCCCCCCGCACTCCTCCTCTTCGACGCGAACGGTAAAGAGCGCACGGAGCTCCGCGTCACCGGCTACATGGACGGATCGACCTTTGCAGCACACCTGCGGCGGTGGCTCGGGCAAAAATCGTAGGTCGTAACCGCTTGGGACGGCGCTGATGGTCCCCGTGAGGGGCACCGGTCACTTGACCTCAAGCAGGGCCAGCCACAGGGTGAGCGTTGCGGCCGAAAGTACCGTCGTGAGCGAAATGAGTCGGGCCACCCCGGGACCATCACCACCCATCCGGGAAGCCAGGATGTAGGCTGAACTCGCCGAAGGAAGCGCAGCAAAGATCACCAGCACCGCAAAAGGAAGCGCAGCGAGATTGAGCCACCGTCCGATCACCCAGGCAGCGACGGGGCTCAACACCAGCTTCACCAGCGAGACGACCGCTCCCGAAATGGCGAGATCGCGCGACGGGGTGAGCGCCGCCCCCACCGCCAAAAGACCAATTGCCACCGCTGCCGCTGAGAGGCGGCCAAGGAGCGCGTCGACCGGTTGCGGCAACACGCCGCCCGCGCCATGAAACACCAAACCGATCAACGTGGCGAGTACCAGCGGATTGACCAAGAGGTGGCGCATTCCCCCCACCGACCGTCGCGCCATGCTGCCCACCGCCAGGAGATTGGCAAGCGGCACGAGCGCACCACACACCATCCCCATCCACGCTAAGCCGTTAGCACCAAAAGCCTGCTGCGCGATCGCCATGCCGATGTAGGTGTTGAAGCGGTACGCACATTGCGCCCGCGATGCGATCGTCAGCGGGTCCGCGCCTACCCACCGCCCGAGGAGCAGAATGAGCACAAACCCCAAAACCATGACTGCGGCGCCCGCCGCAATGAGCGTCACCGCATCATGCAACGAAAAAGGGGCTGTAGCGAGCGACCGAAAAAGGAGTGCAGGAAAAAGAACGAAATAGACCAGCTTTTCCACCCCGACCCAGAACCGTTCGTCGGGGAGCAGCGTGCGGCGAAGCACCGCGCCCAGGGCAATGCAGGCAAAATCGGGAAAAAGAATTGCGAGGGGTTCCACTTGGTTTTTTCCTCGTCTGTGTTATAGTCGCGTTTGCATTGCGTCGCAGTTAGTAGCTCTCATGCGCCTTTGGGCGCGTCACGCTTCTGGGACTGTCGCCGCAGTCCCGTCGAAGGCCTAGAGTTTCGCCCTTTCATTGTACGTGGCTCGTTGCCGTCGACGGCTTATGCCTTTATTGGCTCTCTTTGTTTGTATCGTATGAAGGAACATCAATGTCGACCCTCGAGCACGTCTCACCCACCCCCTCTTCCTTGACTTTTGCCGATCTCGGGCTTCCCGCAGCCATTACCGCCGCTGTTGCCCAGACAGGCTACACCGAACCGACTGCGGTGCAGCGCGAAGCGATTCCTGCGGTGCTCGCCGGCGAAGATCTCCTCGTCTCCTCGCAAACGGGGAGCGGCAAAACGGCGGCGTTTGCCCTGCCGCTTCTTGCGCGGTTGAGCCAACCGCGCCCCGACCCGCGCGATCGCGGTGCCCGGGTGCTCGTGCTCACCCCGACGCGTGAATTGGCGCAACAGGTCGAAAAGGCGTTTCGCACCTACGGTCAGGGGCTTCGCCGCCTCAAAACCGTGACGCTGGTGGGCGGCATGCCGTTCGGACCGCAACGGCGCGACCTCGCAGGGCCGGTCGATGTGATCGTCGCCACCCCTGGCCGCTTGAAGGACCACCTCAACCAGCGCACCCTCACCCTCTCCGCCGTCGAGACGTTGGTCCTCGACGAGGCCGACCGCATGCTCGATATGGGGTTCATCGACGATATTCGCGAAATCGCCGTCGCGACCCCGGCAAACCGGCAGACCCTTCTCTTTTCCGCAACACTCGACGGCGTTGTCGGCCAACTCGCCCGCTCGATCACCCGCAACGCGCGCCGCATCGAAGTCGTTCGCACCCCTGAGGCGGCCCCCAAAATCGCCGAGCGCGTCCACTACTTCGACAACGAGACCCACAAGAACCAGATCCTGGCGCATCTCCTCGCGAACGAAGCGGTCCAGCAAGCCGTGATCTTCACCGCCACCAAAAGGAGCGCCGAGATGCTCGCGACCCAGCTCCAAGGAAACGGCATCCGTGCAGAGGCGCTCCACGGCGACATGACCCAGCGGGCGCGGAGCCGCGTCGTTGAGCGTCTTCGCCGCGGCGAGATTCAGGTGTTGGTCGCGACCGACGTCGCCGCGCGCGGGCTCGACGTTGCCGGTATCACGCACGTGATCAACTTCGATCCGCCGAAACAGTTCGAGGACTATGTCCACCGCATTGGCCGCACCGGCCGCGCGGGGCGGGAAGGAATCGCGATCACCCTCGCGCACCCCAACGAAAGCCGCCTGATCCAAGGGATCGGCCGTTTCGTTGGCCGCACGCTCCCCGAGGAGACGATCGCCGGGCTCGAGCCCCGTATCCCCCGCCGCACGGGGGGTAACGTCAGGAGCGAGCGGAGAAGCCCCGGAACCAGCCGCCCCTTTGCCGCCCCACAAAAGCCGAAGAGCGATTTTGGCCGCAGCCGCTGGGGTGACGCGCGTCCGCACGACGCCCATCGCTCGCGCGGTGCGTCGCGCCCCCATCAGGAGTGGGAACGCAGCGATCGCACGCGCTGGGATGACGACGCTCCTCGGGCACGACGGACCCTGTCGATCAAGAAGTAGTCGCTGCGGGGGCGGTTTCTCGATGGTAGAATGGGCAAGCTGTGGTGTCAGAAAATTTTGCGACCCTCGACGTTCATGCTGACCAAACCCCGCCCGCTACCCCGTTTTGCTGCGATAGCAGATGAGCAGAGACAACGCCTTGCTTTACTTGCCGAACGCGCAGTTTACCGAGGCAGTCCGGCACACAAGAAAAACCCCGGCGACTTTGGTCTGACGCCGCCTGCTGGCCCCCGCCCAGGAAAATCCCTGTGTGACGTCGCTGGTATTTTTGAAAGGAAGAGGGCTCAGGCAATGCTTGAGGAGGCTTTTCGGCGGGGATTTGTCAGCCAGACGGAAGACAAGGGTTGGCCGAAGGCAGTCTGGGCGGTGACCGATGAGGGGGTGGTGCTGGAAGCACGACTGGACAACGCCGAGCGCGGCAGTTACCACGGCTACCCCGTTCCCGAGAGCGACCCGCTTGCAGCGGAAATCCGCAAACGCTGGAAAATGTCGCCATGACCGAATTCGCCATTACCGTTAGGGAGTGGCTCACCACCACGGATGATCCGCCAGAATTGGCGGCGACGAGCGGCTGGCTCGAAATCAGCGCTGGAGGTGTCGTACTCACCCACCACGAAGATTGCTGGTCGCGCACCGTGCGTGACGCCGTACTGGTGTCCATGTACCCCCTTGCCTATTGGTTGGCTTGGAACTGGTGGCGGCTGAGTTTTGAGCCGCTCCCCGCATCAAGGCCGCCCATTGTGTGGCGGCTCGCGCACGAGCTGGGCGCTGCGGATCACGGCTACGTCTGGCCGCGCGTGTTGTTCGCCTCTGACGGTGAAACGGTGCAGGTTTATGCCGAACCGTTCGTAACAGCCGGGCAATCGGTGCAGTACCTATCCGGACTTGAAGTTCCGTTCTCTGTGCCCCTTGCGCACTTTCAGACCGTTCTCGACAGCTTCCTCAATGAGGTGGTGGAAAGACTTGCCGCTACTGGGTTGCGGGAGACAGCGCTTGCTGGTCTCTGCAAGCAGCTACGCTCCGAACGTTCTGACCCAACGCTCACCGAACGGCGGCGTCTTGAGGCGCTTTTGGGGTTCGACCGCGAGGAGTGTCCTGAGGAGATACTCGCTGACCTGCTGCGCTGGCAAAGCCGTATTGGCCTGAGCGCGCTTGAGGAATTGTCCCCGGTGATCGGTTTGAAGCGCGATCCCGCTGCAGAAATCGCATCGCTTGAGAGCGCGAAAGGTATTTCCATCGCCCCGCAAGTCGAGCCCAAGACAGTCAATCGTCGGAGTGTGCCGTGGGTGCAAGGGGTAGAGGCAGCGCAACGTTTGCGCAAAGACCTTGGAAACACTCGCGATCCGATCCCTACTGCCGACCTCTACGCGCTACTGGGTATCAGCGGTCACGCAAAACTCGACGATGTAACCGACAGACGGCGGTCAGCGACTGTCGTGCGGCGTTTGCCGAATGAAACGGTGTTGCTACCGCGGAAACGCCACCCCACGGCCCGCCGGTTTGAACTCGCTCGGGTTTTGAGCGATTGGCTGATGGCTGACCCGAATGATTCCTCTTGGCGCATTTCGACCGATGCATTCACCGCTCGCCAAAAAAGGCAACGCGCCTTTGCCGCAGAGTTTTTGTGCCCCATCGACGCACTGATCGGCTATCTCGACGAAGATTTTTCTGACGACGCGATTCTCGATGCCGCAAGCTACTTTGACGTAAGCGAACAGACCATCCGCTCATTGTTGGCGAGCAACGGCTATCTCTCCCGATACGAATCGCTCGCCTACCCACTCGCCGCTTAGCAAAGGTAGCGCCGAGCGCACGCCTGACTAAAACCGCGCTCCGATCACTATAATCTAAACGGGTGCACAAAAGGAGACGCGCCATGGGACTCGCGCTTCCTCAATCGCAACACTACACCTACGCCGACTACCTCACCTGGCCCGTAAAGAGCGACTCGACGAGCGCGGCTGCCGCGGTGCGCCCGACTGGATCATCGAGGTACTTTCGCCCGCAACCGCTGCGCACGACCAGACCGTCAAACGCGCCGTCTATGAGCGCGCAGGCGTTCGGGAGTACTGGCTGGTGCACCCCACCGACCGCGTCGTCACGATCTACCTCTTGGAAAACGGCGCATACGGCAAACCCGCGGTCTACGAACTCCAGGGAACGACTGCAGCAGTGACGCTCCCGAAGGTGGTGATCGACTGGGCACGGGTGCTCAGGGAGTGAGGCTGCAACCTGCGTGATGAATGCCGCTCTCCCCACCGTCCGCGCGCGCCTCTGGGTCTCGGGCTACCGCCTCTGGCCGCCCGACCGCTACCCGCGCCTCTGGCTGGTGCTCAGCGACGGCCGGGCGCTTGCGCTGCGGCTCGGCGACGACTGGCTCGGGCGGGACGAAGCGATCGCCCCGATCGTCGCGGCGCTTGCCGACGATCGTCGCGGCGAGCGCTACTCGCTCACCCTGCCCGAAGTCGGTTACGTGCACGTCCTTTACGCTGCACCAGTCGTGCCGAGTCTTGCGCGCGACCACGCGGCGTTCCTCTTCGACCCCGACTTCCAGGCCTACGTTGCGGCGCTCGATCGCGACGTCGTCGCGCTCCTGGCGAGCTTCGAGCGGCCCGACACCCCAGCCGCGGTCACCGGCCACCCTCTGGGGCGCGAACCCCATCCGCCGCCGACGCGCTACCTCTCGTCGATCCGCAACTACAACCGGCTTGCGACCCTGCCCGCGGCGCAGCGCGAGCGGCGTCTGCAGGCACTGCGCCGCTTTCCGCCACTCGTTGCGCCGCTTTTACTCACCTTTCACCACTCGCCCAACCACTTCGACGGCAAGCGCCACGCCCAGCGCCACAAGGATGAAACCGTCGAAGCGGCGATCGACGCGGGGCGCGACCTCGTCGGCGCGTTGGCCCACTTTTGGGGCATCTCGCGGGGGCTCGTGCGCGCGCCAATCAACGCCGTGATGTGGGGTGGCGGGGATGTGGGGCATCGGCGCTCGCTCCTGGCCTTTCTCGACGCGCTCCCCGACAATCAGCGCCCAGACATTGCCGAGTTCGAGCGCTGGCTGCCCTACTTAGCGAACTACTTTGCCCTTCTTGCGGAAGGGGGTGAGGGGATCGCGCCAGAGAGACTTGCCGACGTGCACCGCGGCGCTTTTCGCCTCGGCTGGCAGCTTACCTGGCAAGCGGCAGCCAAGCGACACGGCAACCTCCTCTCCGCGCTCGTCGACTGCGGCGACTTTCTCGACGCGGTGCGCGACCGTGCGGCGGCGATCCTCAAACGCCGCGACGGCCCGAGTCGGCGGCAACTGGCGAGCGCGTGGGTGGCCTGCCACGGGCTGCTCGGCTTACTTGACGCCTCGGCGCGCTGGCACCGGCGGCGTCCGCCACCGGAGCAGGATCGCACGCTGCCCGATTTCGCCGTGCCGGTGATTGTCGGACGTCTGGAGGAGGAGGGTAGAGTAGCAGAAGAGCTCTACACGGCGACGATGCTCCAGATGGAGGGGATCGTGATGCGCCACT
Source organism: Hydrogenophilus islandicus (assembly GCF_054657095.1). NCBI lineage: Bacteria > Pseudomonadati > Pseudomonadota > Hydrogenophilia > Hydrogenophilales > Hydrogenophilaceae > Hydrogenophilus > Hydrogenophilus islandicus. The sequence goes on from NZ_BAAHXE010000022.1 coordinate 33,983, forward strand.
GCGTCGGGGGTACGAGTTACTGGGCGGCGACGGTCGAAGGAGCGCGGATCTTCCACCTTGAGCGGCCGCGCGAAAAGGCCACTGCTTACTACCGCCCGCAGCCGGTCAATGCCGAGGGAGAAGACGCGGTCTATGAACTTGTGCAACTGCGCGGCCCTTGCAACCAGGAGGTGAGCACAGCGATGGCAGAGTGGGCCGAACGGGTGCTTGAAGCGCTCAACGACCCGGCGCGGCAGGAGCGGCGGCGCGCGGCACTGCGGTGCAAAAGCGAAGCGCTCGCGCAAGAGTGGCTGCGACGGCGCGCAGCGCACTTTGCCCACCACCTGCTCGACCCTAAATCGGAGCGGCAACTCATGCGGGCGCTCGCCTGGCTCGGCGAAAAGGTGCCTGGGCCCGAGGTGGTGCTCCATGCCCACGTCGCCGGCTTCGAGTACCACGACGGGCCGCAGGTGGAGGAGGAGCTCGCGGTGGGCGACCCCCTTGCGCTCGTGCCCGAACCCGCAAACCCCCACGACCCGCTTGCGGTGCGCATCGACTGGCGGGGGCGCACACTCGGCTACGTCCCGCGCCCCAACAACGAAGCGATCGCCGCCAGGCTCCTGGCGGGCGAGGAGCTCCTCGCGCAGGTGAGCGAACTCAAACGTGACGCGCCGCCGTGGCGGCGGGTCGGCTTTGTGATCCGGGTAGCGACGCCGACCACGGTGAAAAGGGGAAGGCCAGCTGGGCCCGAACGCACCCGCGCTCAGTAACGGTTGCCGTCGATCCTTCGGCGGACGATTTCAGCGAGAATCCCCAATGCCGGCGCGAGATAGAGCGCCGCAACGCCGAGCAGCGGCCAAAGCCACACCGGCGTGAAGTCGGCGACGAACCAGATGAGGAGCAGGGATACGATGACGAGGGCTTCGTCCAGCGGGGCAGACGAGGTCATTTTCATTCGTGCGTACTCCAAGAGGTTAGCCGTTTGTTGATCTCGGCATGCAGCAGACGTGTTCGCGGGTCGTTCAGCATGCCGCGCAGCACCTTCACAAGCGTTTGCTTGCGCACAGTGCAGTGCTCAGCGTTTGAAGATAAGCA
>NZ_BAAHXE010000023.1:0-33154 GCF_054657095.1 Hydrogenophilus islandicus
TCGTAGTAAGCTTTTGCTCTCCTTGTGCAGTTTGAGCAAATCCGCCCGGATCTCCTCAAGCGTGCGCAGAGCCTTGGGTTTGTAGAAGTAGCGGTTGAAGTTGATCTCGTAGCCCACCTTGACGCTTGCCGGGTCGTACCAGGCGTCGCGCGCGTAGGGCAGCACCTCGCGGCGCAAAAACGTCTCGATGGCCGAGCGCTGGTCTTCCGGGCTCGGTAGGTGGCCGGGCTGGTGGCACGCGGGGCACTCGAGGAAGGGGATCTGCTCGCTGTCGCGCAGCTCGGTATCCGGCTCGTACTCCACCACGCGCAGCTTGCCGTCGAGGTTCACCTCAAACAACCCGCGCAGCGGATCGGGCACGGTGCCGGGTTTGTGAATCTTCTTGATGACCGGCGGGGCGTCGTCGGCCCGCTCGGCCGACTCGCGTAGCGCCTTGATCTCTTTCGGGGTGTAAGCGCGTTCGGGGTCGATGCCTTTGAGGCGTAGCGGGCGCTCCACCGTCACCTTCCAGTAGCCAAAAGCGGCGTTGGGGAAGATCCTGGAGTGCTCGGTCTCTTCGAACTTGAGGAAGGTATCGACAATGCGGCGGATCTCTTCGTCGCTGAGCTCGCAGTTCTTCTTGCCAAGGTTTTTGCGTAAGGGCTTGTACCATTCGGTGGCGTTGATGAGCTGCACGCGCCCTTTGCGGTGGGCGGGTTTTCGGTTGGTGAGCACCCAGACGTAGGTGGCGATGCCGGTGTTGTAGAACATGTTGAGCGGCAGGGCGACGATCGCCTCGAGCCAGTCGTTTTCGATGATCCAGCGGCGGATGTTGCTCTCCCCCTGCCCGGCATCCCCGGTAAAGAGCGACGAGCCGTTGTGCACCTCGGCGATGCGGCTGCCGAGCCGCGTGTCGTGCTTCATCTTGGCGAGCATGTTGGCAAGAAAGAGCATCTGCCCGTCGCTCGAGCGGGTGATGAGCGACAGCGCTTCGCCCCGGTGCTGCACAATAAAGCGCAGATCGCGGATACCCTCTTTACCGCCCATGCGTTCGAGGTCGCTCTTCCAGCTTTTGCCGTAAGGGGGGTTGGAGAGCATGAAGTCGAAGGTGCGGCCGGGGAAGGCGTCGTTCGCGAGGGTCGAGTGTTCCGGGCCGCCGACGATGTTGTCGGCCGCATCCCCTTCGCCCTTCAGAAGCAGATCGGCTTTGCAGATCGCGTAGGTCTCAGAGTTGATCTCCTGGCCAAAGAGGTGCACCGAGACCTGTTTGCCCCGTTCTTTTGCCAACTGCAATAGGGTCTCCTCAGCGACGGTGAGCATTCCGCCAGTGCCGCAGGCGCCGTCGTAGAGGAGATAGGTGCCCGATTCGATCTGGTCGGCGATCGGCTCGAAGATGAGGCGGGCCATGAGTTTTACCGCGTCGCGTGGGGTCCAGTGTTCGCCAGCCTCTTCGTTGTTCTCTTCGTTGAAACGGCGCACGAGCTCCTCGAAGATCGTGCCCATCGCGTGGTTGTCAAGGCCGGGTAGCCGCACGGTGCCGTCGCTGTTGCGCACCGGGTAGGGGCTGAGGTTGATCGCCGGGTCGAGGAACTTCTCGATGAGGGTGCCCAAGGCGTCGGCTTTTGCCAGGCGGGGGATCTGGTTGCGGAACTCGAAGTTGGCGATGATCTCTTGCACGTTGGGCGAAAAGCCGTCGAGGTAGGCGCGAAAATCGGCTTCGAGCTGTTGGCGGTTTGCGCGCGCTTTGAGGTCGCGCAGGGTAAAAGGGGAGGTATTGTAGAAGGCTTGCCCCGCCGCTTGGCGCAGGGCGGCGTCTTGATGCACGATCCCCGCCTTGTCGAGCGTCGCCTTCATTTCAAGCACCGCTTGCTTGGTGGGTTCCAACACCGCGTCGAGCCGGCGGATCACGGTCATTGGGAGGATGACGTCGCGGTATTTGCCGCGCACGTAGAGGTCGCGCAAGACGTCGTCGGCGATGCTCCAAATAAAGTTGGTGATCCAGGTGAGTTGGCCGTTTTCCATCGCGGTCGTTCCGAGCTTTTGCCTTATGCAATCTTAGCGCACGAAGCGGATATCGAGCGCGGCCGTATCGACGTCGGAAGCACTGAACGCGGGTGCCGTCATGGGTCGTCCTCCAGCAGGTTGAGGGTGAGGCGGATCATCAGCTCCTTCTGCGCCGGCGCGCTTTCGGCGATCAGCAGGGCCAGCGCCACCATGGCGTTGTCCGCAAGGCGCGGCGTACCGTTGGCCCGCAGCAGCAGGCCGTGGCGTCGCAGGTACTCGAGAAAGAGCAGCGCGCCAATGCGCTTGTTGCCGTCGCCGAACGGGTGATCCTTGATCACGAAATAGAGTAAATGAGCCGCGCGAGCCTGCACGCTCGGGTAGAGCGGCTGCCCGTCGAAGGTCTGTTCGAGTGCCGCCAGAATCGCCGCGAGTCCCTCGCCGCGTTCCTGCCCAAAGAGTGGCCCGGCTTCGCCGCGGGCAAGGAGCACATCGCGCAGGCGGGCAACTGCTGCGCGCGCATCGGGTAGCGTCAGCGCCGTCGCCGGCGTCACGGCCTGCCGTGGCTGCTCGCTCAGCCGGCCGTCGTCATACTCCAGCAGCCACCGCCACGAGCGGCTGTAACGCTGCACCACCTCCAGCACCGCCTGCCCCTCGTCGGTAACAAGCGCATGCGCTGTGAGCGTGCGTGTAAGCAGCGCAAGCGCCTGCTCGGCCTCGGCCAGACCGCGCTCCGCCAGCCGCCGCTCGTGCAGGGTGTAGCCGCGTATCAGGTGGTCGCGCAGGGTCTTGGTCGCCCAGATGCGGAACTGCGTGCCACGCTTCGAGTTGACCCGGTAGCCCACCGACAGGATGGCATCGAGGTTGAAGTATTCGATCTCCCGCACCACCTCCCGGCCACCCTCCTGCTGAACCGTTGCAATTTTTGCAACGGTTGCCTGCCGCTCGAGTTCCCCGCTCTGGAATACATTGCGCAGGTGCCGAGAAATCACGGATTTATCGCGCCCGAACAGCTCCGCCATCTGGGTGAGCGATAGCCAGACTGTCTCATGCTCTAGCCGGACATCCACTCGCACCCGGCCGTCCGGGTCTTCATAGACGAGGATCTCGCCGCCAACGGGGTTTATCGGAGCAGATCGAGTCACGACGCCGCTGCCTCCTGAATCTCCCTGAGCGTCCGTCCTTTGGCGTCCCGCCATTCGACGCGCCCATTGCTGGATCGGCCAAGTAGCACGCCCGCCGCCGTCGATGGCGAATTGAAAGTGTAGTCCTGGGTCAGCCGGAAGACCTCACCCGCATCCACGAACACGCCCTGATCGAGGAGCGATTGCCGCAGCTCCCGCAGATAAGCGTGGATCGAGGGCGACTCTACCTTGGCTGCTTGCGAGCCCGCGCGCACCACGAACCCCTCGGCGCTATCGACGCCGCGCGCCACGATCCCTCTCGCCTTCAGGATCAGCTCCTGCGCCTTCGGAACGTCGGTCTTGGGTTTCTCGAAGAAGTTCACGCCGACCACCGGCAGACAGAGCAACAGGTCGGCCAGAAAACCCTCCGCGTCGGCCACGTCGGCTTCAGAGAGGGTGGGAAGCTGCGGGACGTTGCTGTTGTCGAGCTCGGCGCGCTTTGCTTCGGCGGCGAGCGCCACCAGCCGCGCCTCCAGGTACTGCACATGCGCCTTGTTGAGGTTCTGGTCCTTGCTGGTGAAGACCGCGGCGTGGGTCCAGAAGTCTTTCTGCTTGGCGTGCTGGTCGAGCCGCTGGAGCACACCGTCACCTTCCCCGACATAGACGCGCGGCAACTGCCCCGATTCACTCGGCCCCCAGAGCACATAGACGCCGGAGCGCTTCAGCTCCGGGCGCTGCCGCACCTCGGCATACTGCGCGCGCGGGAAGACTAGCCCCTGCCCAGTCCAGTTCGATTTCTCGACGACGCGCAGACCCTCCGGCTCGCCGGTGGGGATGAAGATGCGGACAGAAAAACCCGAGCGTGCCGTCATGTGGTTGCCCTTTCGATGAACTTCTCGGCGTCCTTCACCCGCAGCTCGCCGGAGATGAGTTTGGGGAGTAATGTGTCGCGGAGTTGGGCGAGGGTGCGGGATTCGTGAATGCCGCAGACTATCCGCTCGATGAATGGCTGAACAATAGTTGCGAACGCTCCAGCAATGGATTCCGGTGGTAGAACGACTGCGTAGCGCGCCATGTCTGACCAACTTGTTCGGGGCATTTTCGTCCCAGTCGATCCTGCGTTGGTGTACTCGACGAATTCATCACTGGACACATGGCCAAGCACGAACCCGAACCATGCTGGCCGGTGTGGAGTAATAACCACGATATCGGTTGAGCAGACCCCATCAATGGGCGCAACGCCGACCTTGTGGAAGTACGGCCGCAACTTTCCGAACAGAATCTCCCCTTTTTTGAATCCGAATTTGTTGCTCTCAAGCCCATCGCCTGTCCCCCACTCTGAGATTGCGATCGATCGCCGAGGCATGTGTTCCAGTGCGATGTACGGTGTGTTCGGTCCGATGTTCTCGGGCCTGAGACTCCGTCGCGGATGCTCTGCGATATCGCCGAGGGTCCCCACCCCCCACCCCTCCGGAATTTCCCCCAATTCCGAATCCACCAGCCGGTCGGGGAAGAGGTCGTAGAGGTGGGCGGGCAGGCCGGGAAGCGACTCGCCGCGTCGCCAGCGGCCTTCCATCTTGGCACGCACGGGCTCAAAGTCCACGAACCACGCCTTGAACAGGGCGCGGGCCATCGCCTCCAGCGTCTCGCTCATCCGCCGGTTCAGCTCGATCTTGTCGTCCAGCGTGCCGAGGATGTGGGCAATGGCGCGTTGTTCTTCTACTTTTGCCGGCAACCGCACCTCTGCCTGATGAAGGTGATTGCGGTTAACACCAGGGACGGCGGCCTTGTCGGAGTAGGCAAAGTAGTCGAGACATCGAAGAAAGTAGCTGATGAACCGCGGATCGTTTCCCTTGAAGTCCTTTACATAGAGCGTTGTGTTGAGGGGCCAAAAGTCACTTGTCACATAGAAGACTTGGCCGATGGTTCCGTATCGGCCAGTCACGACTCCAGGGCCTTTTACCTTCGCTTCGTCATGGAATCCGCTAGGTCCTGAGGACGAAATGATCGGCACCAGGCCTGGCCTACGGTCGTGTTCGGGAAGATCGTAGCCACGCTTGAGCTCTATCACGTCTCCGAGCCGGTAGTTGCGCCACTCACTCGCCATCTCCGGCCTCCGAGGGTTTCTCCAACATTCTCAGTTCAGCTTCCAGTTGTTCCACGGTGGGTAGGGTGCCTTGCAGGTCCTCGGGCAGCGTCTCCACCAGGCGGGTTTCCCATTCCGCTACGCCGATGGGCTTTTGCACATCGCGTAGAGCGTATTCCACCACCAGTCGGTCTTTGCCCTTGCACAGAAGTAGACCGATCGTGGGCTTGTCGTCAGGGTGGCGCAACAGATCATCCACGGCGGACAGGTACAGGTTCATCTGTCCCACATAGGCAGGATCGAACGGGCCAGCTTTGAGTTCTATGACCACAAACCGGCGCAGTTTGAGATGGTAAAAGAGCAGGTCCACATAGAAGTCGCGGTCGCCTACTTCGAGAAGCACCTGTCGCCCTACGAAGGCGAACCCGGCGCCCAGCTCCAGAAGGAACCGCTGGATATGGTCCACCAGCGCCTGTTCCAGTTCGCGCTCGCGCCGGGGGGTCGGCGGTGCCCAGGAAGTCGAAGAGATACGGGTCCTTGAAGACCTGTGCCGCCATGTCGGAATCGGCCGGTGGGAGCGTGTCAGGGAAGTTGGTGATCGCTTTGCCTTGTCGCTCGTGCAGGCGGCGTTCGATGTGGAGCAGTAAGATGTTTCGGCTCCAGCCCTCTTCGTAGGTTTTGCGGGCGTACCAGAGGCGGGCTTCGGGGTCGCTCAGCTTTTCCAGCAGGGCGATGTTGTGGTACCAAGTGATTCGTGCAAGAACCTCTTGCACAATTTGGCGGTTGGGCCAGGCGGCGGCAAAGGCGCGCATGTATTTGAGGTTGCGCGGGGAGAGTCCTTGCATGTCGGGAAACTCGCGGCGCAGGTCTGCCAAGAGGCGGTCGATGACCTTGGCTCCCCAGCCTTCTTGCTCCTGCCGGTCCAGAATGGTGCGCCCAATGTCCCAGTAGAGCAGCACCATCGCGGCGTTGGCGGCCATGACCACGCGCAGGCGCTCTTGCCGGATGCGTGCTTTGAGCACATCGAGCAGTTGCGGGTAGGCGGCAGGGAGTTCGGCGGTACTTTCTGGATGGGGAAAGCGGGTGCCAGGCTGTTCTGCCGGGGGCGTGTGCGGTTTCGGCTTATTGGGGCTCGTCATCATCCATGCCTCTCAAAAACCCAACCCCCTCTTCCAGTCACTTCTCGGTTCATGTGGCCACAGCAGCTTGTTTAACGATCATTGAATAGCGCCCGCACATATTTATGAGCGCGCTCATATTTTTTGCACGCGCTCATATCGATGCGCCTCGCTCATAAAACGCTCCCTTCCTGGTTCCCTGGCGGAGCAACCGTCCCTCCTTCACCAGCTTGTTGAGCAGGCGCGTTGCCTGGTAGGGGCCGATGCGGCACAGCTCCGCCGCTTCCCTGCGGGTGATCCGCCCGTGCTCCTCGACGTATTGCAGCACCATTTGCTCCTGCTGCAGCGGCTCGAAGCCGCGCAGGCGCACGTAAGCGGACCGGTCGCCCAGGGCGCGGTAGGCGGCGGCAGAAAGGTGCCAGGTGCGCCCTTTCTTCTGGCCGCGCTCCTCGACAAGCCCAGCCTCCACGAGGCGATGGAGGGTTGCCCGGGCGTCCGCTTCCGGCTTTTGGATGAGGCGCGCGGCGGTGTCTGTGGTGAGCGTGCGTTCCTGCCACAGGGTGTTGAGGATGAGCAGTTCATCCAGCCCCAGCAACCGGCCGCTTTGCGCTTCGGTGACGAGTAGGCGAACGAAATCGAGGTTCGCTTCGCCACCGGGAATGACAACGACAACCGTCGTGGCGTCGCTGCGGGCATACGAGGGCGCCGGGCGGCCGTTGCGCAGCTGCTCGTAAAAGATGGTGTCGATGCCGCGCGCGGTGCGCTCGACGATGCCGGCACGCTTGAACGCGTCGGCCAGCAGTGGGTTGCGCGGGCGCGGTGCGGTGACGAGCAGGTTGTCGAGCCGCACGCCTTCCGGCAGGCCGCCTGGGTTGCTGATCTCGATATGGTCGGCGTGCCATTGAAAATGCACCGCGCCCAAACGCTGGTAGTCCCGGTGGATGAGGGCGTTGGCCAGTGCTTCGCGCAGGGCGCGCTCTGCGTAGTCGGGTACGCCGACGCGAAGCAATCCTACCATCAGTTCCCGTTCACGGTTGCGCGCGCGGATACGGGCCTCGATCTCTTCCATCACGCGCAGCAGTGGCCAGCGGAAGAAGTCGTTGGTTTCGACCTCCAGCCCACGCAACACCTGGAATGCAACTTCATGGGTGGGCACCAGACGACGCAGGGCATCCTCTTTTCCGAAGAGCAGGAGTGCCGCTAGGCGTATGCCCCGCACCTCGCCGTTGGCATCGACGACCCCGAGTGCTTTGGCCAGCTCCAGATCGGGTAATTCGAGCAGCGATTCGTCGCTGCGCCCGCGGCGCTCGCGGACACTGCGGCGGAAACGCTCGAACTCCAGCGGGTCGAGATCGCGCCAGTCCGCCGCAGCGACGATCTGTGCCGAGGGGTCGAGGAGGCCTCGGTCGGCCTGCAACGACTGCATGGCGGTGGCATCCATCGGCAGGCAAGCCGGCCGGCCATCCCCGCCGACCGCGCGGCGCAGAAAGACGCCTTCGCTCGTGGCAACAGGGACGCGCTGCGGCGGCACTTCGATGGCCAGCACCGGGACGCCATCGAGCGTGACGGTGTGTACCCGCACCGACAGACTCGGCCGCGTGCGCGCGGCGATGAGCGCAGCCAAGCGGTTGGGATCGGTGCTATTGCCGTGTCGCGGTCGAGTGCCAGTGATACGGCCGTCGTCTTCGACGCCGATGAGTAGCCAGCCGGTGTCGCTGCCGCTGCGATTGGCCAGGCACACCACTGCCTCGACGAGATCGCGGTCGTTCAGTGGCGCGCGTTCTTCGCCTTTGAATTCGACGGCTTGGGTTTCTCCGGTCTCGATCAGCTTGCGTAGCGCCTCTGGGTTCATCGACGTCACTCCCAGAAACCCAGTTCTCTGAGGTTCGCCGCAATCGCCGCATCCAGCCTCGCGGCTTCGGCTTGCTGCTTCCGTAGCTGCTCCACGAGCCGCGCCATCTTCTCCGCAAACGGCTCGTCGTCATCGTCTCGGACTTCCGCACCGACGTAGCGGCCGGGGGTGAGGACGTAGCCGTGTTTGCGCACTTCATCAAGCGTTGCGCTTTTGCAGAAGCCCGGGACGTCGGCGTATTCACCTGCGTCGGGTTCGCCGCGCCAGGCGTGGTAGGTGCGGGCGATGCGGGCGATCTCCTCGTCGGTGAGCTCGCGGTGGGTGCGGTCCACCATGCGGCCGAGCTTGCGGGCGTCGATGAAGAGGATTTCGCCGCGGCGGTCGCGAAACTGGCCGTTTGCGCGGTCGCGCGCGAGAAACCAGAGACACACGGGAATCTGCGTCGAGTAGAAGAGCTGGCCGGGGAGGGCCACCATGCAGTCGACAAGCCCCGCGTCGATCAGGTTTTTGCGGATCTCCCCTTCGCCCGACTGGTTCGACGACATCGAGCCGTTGGCGAGCACGAAGCCGGCCACACCCCGTGGCGCCAGGTGATGCACGATGTGCTGCACCCAGGCGAAGTTGGCGTTCCCCGCAGGCGGCACGCCGTACTGCCAGCGTTTGTCGTCGCGCAGCCGCTCGCCGCCCCAGTCGGAGATGTTGAACGGCGGGTTGGCCAGGATGAAGTCGGCCTTGAGGTCGGGGAATTTGTCGTCGTGGAAGGTATCGCCGTAGGCGATCTGCCCTTCGATGCCGCGGATCGCCAGGTTCATCTTCGCGAGCCGCCAGGTGGTGTAGTAGTTCGACTCCTGCCCGTAGATCGAGATGTCGGCCTTCGCCTTGCCGCCGTTGCCGTTGCCGGTGGCGTGCGCACGGATGAATTCGACCGACTGGACGAACATGCCCCCCGAGCCGCAGCAGGGGTCGTAGACGCGGCCGCGGAACGGTTCGATCATCTCCACGAGGAGCTTCACGACGCAGCGGGGCGTGTAGAACTCGCCACCCTTCTTGCCCTCGGCGCTCGCGAACTGGGAGAGGAAGTACTCATAGACGCGGCCGAGCACGTCCTTGGCGCGGGCGGCTTCGCTGCCGACCTGGATGTTGCTGATCAGATCGATGAGCTGGCCGAGACGTTGCTTGTCGAGCGCAGGCCGAGCGTAGTCCTTGGGCAGCACGCCCTTCAAGGCCGGATTGTCGCGCTCGATCGCGGCCATCGCGTCGTCCACGAGCTGGCCGATGGTGGGCTGCTTGGCTTGCGCCTGCAAATGCGCCCAGCGCGCCTCCGGCGGCACCCAGAAGATGTTCTGGGCCAGGTATTCGTCCGGGTCCTCGGGGTCTGTGCCCGCGGCGCGTTCGGCTTCGAGGCGGGCGTGCTGCTCCTCGAAGGCATCCGAAATGTATTTGAGGAAGATGAGCCCGAGCACGACGTGTTTGTACTCGGCGGCGTCCATGCTGCCGCGCAGCTTGTCGGCCATTTGCCACAGTTCGTTCTCATAACCGACCGTCGCGGCGCTCTCTGGGCTTTTGCCTCTTTTTTGCTTCGCAGAAACTCGTTTTGCCGACTCTGTCGCCATTTACTCGCTACCCTTCCCAGGGGTTCTTCGCTATGCGCAATCTTACCTACCGCACGGGAGGGGCGTCAAACGGAAAAAGCCAGCGCGGGGCTGGCTTGGCGACGTTGAGAAAAGCAATGCTTTCTGCGAAGCAAAAAGGTGGGCAAAAACGGCGTGGTGGTGCTTTGCTGGCTCCGCGCAAACGCTCGCTCAGCCAAGATTTTGCAAGGCAAACTCCCAGTTGATCAGTTTGTCAAGCACGGCATTGACGTAGTCGGCGCGGCGGTTTTGATAGTCGAGGTAGTAGGCGTGCTCCCAGACGTCGATGGTGAGGAGCGGTTTCATGCCGCTCGTGAGCGGCGTGTCGGCGTTGCCGGTCTTGACCACTTTGAGCTTGTCGCCGTCGGCAACGAGCCACGCCCATCCACTGCCAAATTGCGAAACGGCGGCGGTGGCGAGCTCCTTCTTGCACGCCTCGACGCTGCCAAACGACGCTTCGATTCGCTGTTTCAGCGCAGCGGGGGGCTCGCCACCCCCTTTGGGTTTCAGGCTATGCCAGTAGAAGGTGTGGTTCCACGCCTGCGCGGCGTTGTTGAAGAGGGCAACCTTGTCGGCTTTGCCGGCAACGGCGGTGACGATTTTCTCGAGCGGCAGATCGGCGTATTCGGTGCCGGCGATCAGTTTGTTGAGGTTGTCGACGTACCCCTTGTGGTGTTTGCCGTAGTGAAAACCGAGGGTGTTCGCGCTGATCACCGGCTCAAGCGCGTTGTCGGCGTAGGGAAGGGGCGGTAACGCCAACGGCGCAGCCTCTACCCGGCGGGCGAAGCCGCCGACGGCAAACGCGGTGGCCACGCCGAGCGAGCCGAGCAGGAAGTGGCGACGGCTCATGTTGGGGAGCGTAGTCATGTTCATAGGATCCTCCTTTCGTGGGTTGTCTTTTGTTTATAGGTCAACTCGCTTCCGCATGCAAGGATGGCGTTCAGGTTCCGTTCACTTTGGGGCTCTACGATAGCGTTGCCGATACGGCAATTGGTCATCAACCACTCTTGGAGGAAAGTGCGATGTCTGCAAAAAATGAGCTCTACCGTTTCACGATCGCCAACGGGAATGTCACTGCAGTGAGCGAAGTCAAAAAGGGCTATGAGAAGGCGAAACTGATCAAGCCGGGGACGACTTACACCGTTCAAGGCAACCAGGTGATCAAGGTCGAAACCAAGAAGGGGTACCAGGAGACGTCAGTCTATCAAGATCCTGACGGCGATGGCCTCTATGTTAAAGTGGGCGAAACGAAGCAGCCGCTCGGATCGGTGACCACCGGCTCGCCTGCTGTAGGGCAAGGGAGCGGTACGGTTCCCTCTTCGGCGGTTCTTTACGGTAGCCAGAAGAAGTTCGTTTTCGACGCCCAAAACAACGTCACGGCGGTTCAAGAGGTGAAGAATGGCTACCTCAAAAACGAAGCGCTATGGAAATACTCGGCGATCGAAGTGATCGACCAGGGTGTTGTCCTGCTGCAAAAGGTCAGCGGTACGTGGGAACTTTACCGCGACGGCAACGGTGACGGGGTCTACACCGAGATCGGCCAAGGATTTGGCAACCCCACAACCGTCGATTTGACCGGCATCATCCAGAGCAGCAACTCGATGGTCGATATGCTCTGACCAATGCAGCGGATGCAGGAGGGGACCACCTCTGAAGTAGCTGCGGGTTATACTATGGTTATCGAGATACCCCGGCGAAGAGGGGTGGTTTTCTCCCACGTGGTTCCCCGCTATTGGAGCAACCCCCGATGAAACGGCTCAACACCTTCAACCGTCGTGCGGCGACGCGGATTGCCGCTGTGAGCATCCTGCTTGCCGCTCTGGTCGCGCCGCTTGCGTGGTGGCTTGCTCGGGAGAGTGCCGAAGAGGCGGTGGTGGCGTTGGCCATGGAACAGGCACAGCAGTTTTTGCGCCACGCCAACGCGATCGACCTCACCGATACGGAGGCCGAAAAACGGGCGCGTGCGGCGGTGGAGACGATCGTCGGGGGGATTTTTGACATCATCGAGATTTACGATCCGGCGGGGCGTAAGCTCGCCGAAGGGGTGACGCCCGAAGGGGAACGGATCGAAGCGCAACTGCCGAAGCACGGCAAGCCGTCGTACACCACGCAATCCTACGAAAGCCTGCAACTACCTGGCAATGTTTGGGTTTTGCGCGTCTTCGTCCCCTTGCGCGATCAGACGAAGGGGGAAGGGGCAGCGATCACCGGCTACCTGGAGGGGGTTCGGGTGGTGCCCGACTGGCAACAGCAGCAGATCCGCGACGCGGCGTTGGGTGCCGCGCTGCTCGCTGGTCTGGCGGCACTCCTTTGTGGTGCGCTCATCTACCCGATCGTTGTCCATCTTTCGGCCGATAACGAGCGCAAGTCGCAGGAAGTGCTCGATTCCCACATCGCGATGATGGAGGCGCTGGGGCGTGCGATTGCCAAGCGCGACTCCGACACGGGGGCGCACAACTACCGTGTCGCGTGGATCGCGGCGCGCATCGGTGAGGCGATGGGTCTTCAAGGAGGTGCGATGCAGGCGCTCATTGCCGGGAGTTTCCTCCACGATGTCGGCAAGATCGGCATTCCGGACGCGATCCTCCTCAAGCCGGGCCGGCTCGACGACCGCGAAATGGCGATCATGCGCACCCATGTCCAGCAGGGGGAGGAGATCGTGCGCGGCATGGGGTGGTTGGACGGCGCGCACGAAGTGGTCGCTGGCCACCACGAGAAGTGGGATGGTAGCGGCTATCCGCGGGGGCTCGCCGGCGAAGCGATCCCCCTACCAGCGCGCATCTTCGCCGTCGCCGACGTTTTCGACGCCCTCTCGTCGAAGCGGCCGTACAAGGAGCCGATGCCGTTTGACGAGGTGATGGCGATTCTCCAGCGCGATTCCGGCCGCCACTTCGACCCTCAGGTCGTTACAGTTTTTGCCGCGATGGCGGAGGAGATCCGGGCGCAGTTGCGCGATGGCTCGGAGGAGACGGCGCGCGCCCTCCTTGAAGCGACGATCCGCCGCCATTTCGCGCTCCAGTAAAAAGCCGTGACGCTCTCTATTTCAAAGTCAATAGCCTCTGCGCTTTGAGTGCAGCCCTGGTTACATTTCCGTTACATTTCCGCAAAACTCTCGTAACATTCCCGTGCGATAGTTCCTCCTGATCGATTCCCGAAATGGAGGTCGGGAGCGTGGAGGAGACATCATAATGACGATCGTACGCGGCGAAGCGGCGCCACCGCTACCCACGGGGCTCGATACCTTCCCGCGGCTCTTGCGCCACCACGCCGAGGTGCGCGGCGCGCAGCCAGCGGTGCGGGAGAAAGAGTACGGGATTTGGCAGACCTATACGTGGGCCGACTACTATCGCACCGCGCGGGCGATCGCCTGCGGTCTTGCCGAATTGGGTTTCCGGCGCGGCGACCGGCTGGCGATCATCGGCGACAACCGTCCCCGGCTCTACATGTCGATTGCCGCGTGTCAAATGTTGGGCGGCATTCCGGTGATGCTCTACCAGGACGCGATCGCCGAAGAGATCGCTTTTGTGCTCCAGGACGCCGAAGTGAAGGTGGCGATCGTCGAGGATCAGGAGCAGGTCGACAAGCTCTTGGAGACGCTGTCCGAGACGCCGACGCTGGAGAAAATCGTCTATGACGATCCGCGCGGGTTGCTCCACTACGACCAGCCCCAGCTCCTTGGGCTCGACGAACTCGTGGCCGCCGGGGAGATCCACGACCGCAACCAGCCTGACTTCCTCGACAAAGAGATCGAGAAGGGTTCCACCGACGACGTCTCGGTGATGCTCTACACCTCCGGCACCACCGGCAAACCGAAAGGGGTGTGTCAGACCCACCGGGCGTTCATCTTTGCCGCGAACGGCGGGATCCATTTCGACCGGCTCACCGATCGCGAAGAGATTCTCTCTTATCTGCCGATGGCGTGGGTCGGCGACCACCTCTTCTCCTACGCCCAGTCGCTGGTGGCCGGCTTTGCGATCAACTGCCCCGAGTCGTCCGACACGGTGATGACCGACCTGCGCGAGATCGGCCCCACCTACTATTTTGCGCCGCCGCGCATCTTTGAAGGGCTGCTCACCCAGGTGATGATCCGGATGGAGGATGCGAGCGCCCTCAAACGCAAGCTCTTCGACTATTTCATGGCAGTGGCGCGCCGTTGTGGCGCAGAGATCCTCGAGAAGCGGCCGGTGCCGCTCACCGACCGGCTGCTCTACGCCCTTGGGGAGGTGTTGATCTACGGGCCGCTCCGGAACGTCCTTGGGATGTCGCGCATCCGTGTCGCCTACACCGCGGGTGCGGCGATCGGCCCCGATCTCTTCAAATTCTTCCGCTCGATCGGGATCAACCTCAAGCAGCTCTACGGTCAAACCGAGACCTGCGCCTACGTCTGTCTCCAGCCCGATGGCGAGATCAAACTCGACGCGGTCGGGCGTCCTGCGCCAGGGGTCGAGATCAAAATCGCAGACAATGGCGAAATCCGGGTCCGCGGCCCGATGACCCTCCAGTCCTACTACCGCCGCCCTGACGCCACCGCCGAAGCGTTTGACGAAGAGGGATTCTTCATGACCGGCGACGCCGGCTACATCGGCGAGGATGGCCAGTTGCGGATCATCGACCGCGCGAAAGACGTCGGCAAACTCAACGACGGCACCCTCTTTGCGCCCAACTACATCGAGAACAAGCTCAAGTTCTTCCCGCAGATCAAAGAGGCGGTGGCTTTTGGCAACGAGCGCGACTATGTCGCGGCGTTCATCAACATCGACCTCGACGCGGTGGGGAACTGGGCGGAGCGGCGCGGTTTGGCCTATTCTGGCTATACCGATCTTGCGCAAAAACCGGAGGTCTATGCGCTCATCGCCGAGTGTGTCGCGAAGGTGAACGCTGACCTCGCGAACGACCCGATGATGAAAGGGGCGAAGATTCGCCGCTTCCTGATCCTCCACAAGGAGCTCGATGCTGACGATGGGGAGCTCACCCGCACCCGCAAGGTGCGGCGCCGTTTCATCGCCGACAAGTACGCCCCACTCGTGGCGGCGCTCTACAGCGGCGTGACCGAGCAGTACATCGAGACCGAAGTGAAGTTTGAAGACGGGCGCAGCGGCAAAATCGCCGCAACGGTGCGCATCGCAGACGCGTAATCGGAGGGAAGAAGATGGCGCGCACCATCGGCGACGTGATCCTGGATCTGCAAAACATCAGCCTCAGTTTCGGGGGGGTGAAGGCGCTCACCAACATCAGTTTCAACGTGCGGCAGGGGGAGATCCGCTCGATCATCGGCCCCAACGGCGCCGGCAAGAGCTCGATGCTCAACGTGATCAACGGCGTCTATCACCCGCAGGAGGGGCGGATCCTCTTCATGGGCAAGGAGCGCCGGAGAATGAACCCGCACGAGGCGGCGGCGCAGGGGATCGCCCGGACCTTTCAGAACATCGCGCTCTTCAAAGGGATGACGGTGCTCGACAACATCATGACGGGCCGTACCCTGATGATGAAGCGCAACTTCCTGTGGAACGCGCTCTACTGGGGGCCGGCGCAGCGGGATGAGATCGCCCACCGCAAGCGCGTCGAGGAGATCATCGATTTCCTCGAGATCCAACACATCCGCAAGGTGCCGGTGGGACGCCTCCCTTACGGGCTGCAGAAGCGGGTGGAGTTGGCGCGGGCGCTTGCCGCCGAACCGAAGTTGCTGCTCTTGGATGAGCCGATGGCAGGGATGAACGTCGAGGAGAAGCAGGATATGTGCCGCTTCATTCTCGACGTGAACGAACAGTGGGGGACGACGATCGTGTTGATCGAACACGACATGGGGGTGGTGATGGACATCTCCGACCGCGTCGTCGTGCTCGACTACGGCCGCAAGATCGGCGACGGGCTCCCGGACGAGGTGAAGAACGATCCGGAGGTGATTCGCGCCTACCTGGGTGCGGCGCACTGAGAACGGAGGAGAGAACCGTGACCTTTTTCTTCGAAGTGTTGATTGCTGGGCTCCTCTCCGGGATGCTCTACGCGCTGGTGGCGCTCGGCTTTGTGTTGATTTTCAAGGCCTCTGGGGTCTTCAACTTCGCCCAAGGGGCGATGGTCTATTTCGCCGCGCTCACCTTCGTCGGGGTGGGGGAAAAGTTCCTCCTCTGGTTCGGTTGGGAACCGGGGTCGGTCGGTTCGTTCCTTGCGGCGCTGCTGGTCACCCTCGCGGCGATGGTGGTGCTGGCGATCCTCATCGAACGTTTCATGCTGCGGGGGCTTGTGAACCAGCCGCTCATCACCCTCTTTATGGCGACGATTGGCCTTACCTTCTTCATCGATGGGCTCGCGCAGCTCATTTGGGGGTCGAACGTGCGCGGGCTTGACATCGGGATTGCCGATGAGCCGGTGATGTGGTTGCTGAACGCAACCAACATGCTGGTGTCGAAGTTCGACCTCACCGCAGCGGCGATCGCGGCGGTGCTGGTCGCGGTGCTGTCGCTCTTTTTCCAATATACCAAAACCGGTCGGGCGTTGCGCGCGGTTGCGGACGACCACCAGGCGGCGCTCTCGATTGGCGTGCCGCTTGAGCGCATCTGGGTGACGGTCTGGACCGTTGCGGGGATTGTCGCGCTTGTCGCGGGTCTGATCTGGGGGGCGCGCAATGGCGTGCAGTATGCGCTCTCATTTACCGCGCTCAAAGCGTTGCCGGTGCTGATCCTCGGTGGGTTTACCTCGATCCCGGGGGCAATCGTCGGCGGCTTGATCATCGGCGCCTCAGAAAAACTCGCCGAGGTCTATCTGGGGCCGTTCGTCGGTGGGGGGATCGATTCGTGGTTCCCCTACATCATGGCGCTGACGTTCCTGTTGATCCGCCCCGAAGGGCTCTTCGGTGAAAAACACATCGACCGGGTGTGAGGAGAGAGAACCGTGATCTACCGCGAAGCAGGGCAGTTCAAAGCAAGTTACGAAGCCGACATGCAGATCTTTCCGATCCGGCAGGACCGGATCGCGGTGGCGGCGATCGTGGCGTTTGCCTTCCTCGGCGTACCGTTCGTCGCGAACGACTACTGGTTCCAGGCGATCATCATTCCGGCGCTGATCTTTTCGCTCGCGGCGCTCGGGCTCAACATCCTCACCGGCTACGCGGGTCAGCTCTCGCTGGGCGCAGCGGGCTTCATGGCGGTGGGGGCGTTCGCCACCTACAACTTCATGTTGCGCGTCGACGGGATTCCCTTTCTCGTCGCGATGGTGTTGGGCGGGCTGTGCGCGGCGCTCGTCGGGATCGTTTTTGGCTTGCCGTCGCTGCGGATCAAAGGGTTCTATCTTGCGGTGGCTACCCTGGCCGCGCAGTTCTTCATCCTCTGGGCGTTGGTGAAGTTTCCCTGGTTTTCCAACTACTCCTCGTCCGGCGTGATCACGGCGCAGACGATCACCATTCTGGGCTGGACGGTCGATACCCCGGTCGAGAAGTACTTGCTCACCCTCGCGGTGGTCGCGGTGCTCGCGCTTGCAGCGAAGAACATGGCCCGCACCCACACCGGCCGCGCGTGGATGGCGGTGCGCGATATGGACGTCGCGGCCGAGGTGATCGGGATTCCGCTGATGAAGACGAAGCTGCAAGCGTTTGCGATCAGCTCGTTCTACTGTGGCGTTGCCGGGGCCCTCTACGCCTACACCTACCTGGGGACGGTCGAGCCTGAGGCGTTCAACCTCGACCTCTCGTTCAAGATCCTCTTCATGATCATCATCGGGGGGGTGGGGACGGTGCTCGGGTCGTTTCTCGGCGCAGCTTTTATTGCGCTTCTGCCGATCTTTCTCAACCAGCTCTTTCATGCCCTCTTTGGCAGTGCGTTGCCGCCGGCAGTGGCGTCGAACCTCGAATTGATGATCTTCGGCGGGTTGATCATCTTCTTCCTGATCGTTGAGCCGCACGGGCTCGCGCGCCTGTGGCAGATCGGCAAGGAGAAGTTGCGGTTGTGGCCGTTCCCTCACTAAAATGGTTTGGGTTCCAGCCCTTCGGGGTTGGGCGTGTTGTGTGTGTTGGTGGTCAAGGAGACAGAAGATGAGCAGCATCCAATGGAAACGGGGCGCGATGGTCGCGTCTCTTGCAGCAGCTCTTGCGGGCGTCGGGTTGGGGCAGGCGCTTGCTGCGGAGCAGTATCTGGGTTTGCCCAGCTACCGGGTCGGTGCCTACGCCGCCGGCGGATCGGGGGTCTATGGCGGGTGGATCGACTATATGCAGATGATCAACGAGCGCGACGGCGGTGTGAACGGCGTCAAGCTTGTCTGGGAGGAGTGCGAAACCGAGTACAACAACGCGCGCGGCGTTGAGTGTTACGAGCGCTTCAAGGCAAAGGGTAACCCCTTCTTTTCTGCGCTCTCGACCGGTATCACCTATTCGGTGCTCGATCGGGTCGCCCAGGATAAGATTGCGCTTGTGACCATCGGTTACGGACGTTCGGATGCCGCCGACGGTCGCGTCTTCCCGTGGGTCTTCCCGCTCGTCACCCACTACTGGTCGCAGGCCTCTGCGATGATCAACTTCATCGGCAAAGAGAAGCTCGGCGGGATGGACAACCTCAAGGGCAAGAAGATCGTGCTCCTCTACCACGACTCCGCTTTTGGGAAGGAGCCGCACGAGGTGCTGAAGCGCCTCTCTGAGAAGTGGGGCTTTTCCCTTGAGTTGATCCCAGTCGCTCACCCGGGGAACGAGCAGCAGTCGCAGTGGCTGCAGATCCGCCAGATCCGCCCCGACTTCGTGATCCTTTGGGGGTGGGGGGTGATGAACCCGACGGCGCTCTCGACCGCGAAACGGACGGGGTTCCCGGTCGACAAGATCGTCGGCGTCTGGTGGGCCGGCGCAGAAGAGGATGTGGTTCCAACGGGTAACGCTGCGGCAGGCTACATCGCTGCCGGTTTCAACGCTGTAGGGGACGAGTATCCCGTGATTCAAGAGATCAAGAAGCATGTCTATGCCAAAGGCAAGGGCAACCTCGACCCGAAACGGGTGGGGAGCGTCTATTACAACCGCGGGGTGGTCCACGGCATCATCTACGTCGAGGCGGTGCGTTTGGCGCAGGAGCACTTCAACAAGAAGGGGCAAGCGGTCACTGGCGAAGAGCTCCGCTGGGCGCTCGAGAACCTCAAGTTCGACCCAGCGAAACTGAAGGCGTTGGGGGCTGAGGGGTTCTTGCCGGAGATGCAGACCTCGTGCCTCGATCACGAAGGGGCCGGGGTGGTGAAGTTCCAGCAGTGGGACGGCAGCAAGTGGAAGATGATCAGCGACTGGGTGGTGCCGGACCGCGTGCTGGTGCGCCAGCTGGTTGAAGAGTCGGCGGCGAAATACGCTGCGGAAAAAGGGATCACGCCGCGCGACTGCAGCAAGGAGAAGTAAGATGAACCACGCCGCGGCGCCGGGGGGTAGCGTGGCAGCCGCCCCCTCTACCCCCTACCTGGTGGTGAACAACGTCGAGGTGATCTACGACCACGTGATCCTCGTCCTCAAAGGGGTCTCGCTCGTCGTCCCGAAAGGGGGGATCGTCGCGCTCCTGGGGGCGAACGGCGCAGGGAAGTCGACGACCCTCAAAACGATCTCGAACCTGTTGCGGGCTGAGCGGGGCGAAGTGACGAAAGGTTCGGTCGAGTTCATGGGCGAGCGGGTCGATCAGCTCACCCCGAACGAGTTGGTCCGCCGCGGTGTGATTCAGGTGATGGAGGGGCGGCACTGCTTTGCCCACCTCACGATCGAAGAGAACCTGCTCACCGGTGCCTATACCCGCAAGGTCTCGCGCCGCGAGCTTCAGGAGGATCTGGAGCGGGTCTACCACTACTTTCCGCGCCTCAAGGAGCGGCGCAAGTCGCAGGCGGGATACACCTCGGGGGGTGAGCAGCAGATGTGCGCGATCGGGCGGGCGCTGATGGCGCGCCCACAGCTGATCCTCCTCGATGAGCCGTCGATGGGGTTGGCGCCGCAGATCGTCGAGGAGATCTTCGAGATCGTGCGCGACCTGAACACGCAAGAGAAGGTGAGCTTTCTTTTGGCCGAACAGAACACGATGGTGGCGCTCCGTTACGCGCAGTTTGGCTACATCTTGGAGAACGGGCGCGTGGTGATGGAGGGGAGCGCTCAAGAGCTGCGCGAAAACGAGGACGTGAAGGAGTTCTACCTCGGGCTCTCTGGCGAAGGGCGGAAGAGCTTCCGCGACGTGAAACACTACCGCCGGCGCAAACGGTGGCTTGCTTGAGGATCGCGCTGCGATGAGAGAACAAGACCCGAATGGCTATTTCGACGAGCGGGAGCGGTGGGATCCCGAGCAGCGTGAGCGCGACCTCTTCACGCGGTTGCCGGCGCAACTCGCCCACGCCAAGGCGCACGCGCCGGCGTTTGCCGAGCTCCTTGCCAACGTCGATCCGCTCGCGATCACCGATCGCGCGGCGTTGGCGCGCTTGCCGGTGGTGCGCAAATCGGAGCTCCTCACGCGGCAAAAGGGGGCGCGGCCCTTTGGCGGCTTTGCCGCGGTGCGCTGGGGGCGGGAGTGTCTGCGCGTTTTCGCTTCCCCTGGGCCGATCTACGAGCCGGAAGGGCCGCAACCCGACTACTATCGTCTGGCGCGCGCGTTGTGGGCGGCGGGGTTTCGCGAAGGGGACCTCGTCCATAACACCTTCGCGTACCACATGACCCCCGCAGGAAGCATGATGGAGACGGCGGCGCACGCGATCGGCTGCACCGTCTTTCCCGCCGGCGTCGGTCAGACCGAACTCCAGGTGCAGGCGATTGCCGACCTCCAACCGAACGCCTACACCGGAACCCCGTCGTTCTTGCGGATCCTCCGGGACAAGTGCCGCGAGGCGGGTGTCTCGTTCACCTTTCGCAAAGCGCTCGTCTCGGGTGAGGCCTTCCCGCCCGCGCTGCAGCAGGAGCTCCTCGCCGACGGGGTCGACGCCTACCAGGCGTATGCCACCGCCGACATCGGGCTTATCGCCTACGAGACCCCGGCGCGTGCTGGCTTGGTGATTGCCGAGGACCTGATCGTTGAAATCGTCCGACCAGGGGGGAACGACCCGGTTCCCGACGGCGAAGTCGGCGAGGTGGTGGTGACGACGTTGAACCCCACCTACCCGCTCATTCGTTTTGGGACGGGGGACCTCTCGGCGATCATTCCCGGCCCGTCGCCGTGCGGGCGGACCAACGCACGGTTGAAAGGGTGGCTGGGGCGTGCCGACCAGACGGCGAAGATCCGCGGGATGTTCGTCCACCCCAGTCAGGTGCATGAGGTGGCGCGGCGTTTTCCCGCGATCACGCGCGCGCGCCTGGTGGTCACCAACCCCGACCTCAAAGATGAGATGACGCTCGTCTGTGAAGTCGCCGGTGAGGTGCCCGAGGGGCTGGGCGACGCGGTGCGGTTGGCGTTACGCGAGATCACGAAGCTCCGCGGTGAGGTGACCTTTGTCCCTGCCCAGACGCTCCCCAACGACGGGAAGGTGATCGACGACCAGCGGCGGTACGACTGATGCTGTCGTGGCTCTCCGGCTGGCGGATCCTCGATTGCTCGCTGCTGCTACCCGGCCCTTTCGCCTCGCTGCGACTCCAGCAGATGGGGGCCGAGGTGGTGAAAGTGGAGCCGCCGGGAGGCGACGGTGCCGCGCAGTTGGGGAGTGGCCAGAATACCGAAGAGCCGAGTGCGCCGTCGTGGTTCTACCGCATGCTCAACGAGGGAAAGCGCGTCGTAACGCTTGACCTCAAGAGCGAGGAGGGGCGTGCGGCGTTTCTTGCTGAGGTCGAACGAAGTGATGCGCTGCTGGAAGGCTTTCGCCCGGGGACGCTCGCGCGGTTGGGGTTGGCGCCGGAACTCCTCTGGGCGCGGCAGCCGCGGCTTGTGATCGTCTCGATCGTCGGTTTCGCAAGCGATGGCCCGCTTGCCCCCTACGCGGGGCACGACCTCACCTACCAGGCGTGGGCGGGGCTCCTCGCACCTCACGGGGACGAAGGGGGTGCGGTGCCCACACCGGCGTGGTCCAATCTCCAGGTCGCCGACCTCTTCGCCGGCGCGATGCACGCGGCGCTCGCGTTGGTTGCCGCGGTGCACCACGCGCGGAGCACCGGCAAGGGGTGCCATATCGAAGTGCCGATGACCGAAACCCTGCTGGCCTCCGCCCCTTTTGCCCACGCAGAACGCCACCTTGCCGAAGAGGAGCGTGGTCTGCTCGTCGGCGCAGTGCCGTGTTACGCCGTCTACCGTGCTGCCGATGGGCGCTTTCTTGCGGTGGGGGCATTGGAGCGCAAATTCTGGCAGCGCTTTTGCGACGCGCTTGGCCACCCCGAGTGGATCCCGCAGCAGTTTGACCGCAGCGGCCGGATCCGTCAGGTGGTCGCTGCTGTGGTGGCTACCGCCCCTCAGGCGACGTGGCGCGACCTCTTGGTGCCGCTCGACTGCTGCGTCGCCCCGGTTTTGACCCTGGAGGAGGCGAGCCGCTTTTTCGCTACCCTTTTCGCCCGGGAGAGCGGTTTTCCTCAGCTCCCCCTTGCGGTGCGCGCGGCGCCTTAGTCCTCTTTTTGCGGGACGGTTTTTCTGGCGACTCCTCCTTTTCCCCTGCGGGTGGCGGCGTGTCGCCCGAACCGCTTTCGGTCGCGGCAGGGGATGGTGCCTGCGCCGCTCCACCCCCCGGGCTACTTGACGCTGCGGCAAAGGCGCTCGCCGCACCCTGTTGCGCGCTCTCCCACCACGCCTTCATCCACTCGAAGGGGTTGGGTAGGGGGGCTGCTGGCGATTCAGTACTACTTTTTTCGCTGGGGTGAGGGGGATGGGCGGCGTTGGACGGAGGCGCTTCGGTCGCCCCCCCGGTCGATGGGGCCGGTCCTGGTGCGGTTGCAGCCGTTTCGACCCCCTTTTGCCAGTTCTGGTTCATCTCCTGCCACGCCGCGACCGCAGCGCGTTGCATTTCGAGCGATTGCCGCATCATCTGGACGCTCGACAAGTTCATTTGCAGCCACCCCTCGACGGTGCGGTATTCGCGGATGCGGCGATCGAGTTCGTCGAGGTCGAGCGTCGGAAGGGCAAAACCGGGTAGCGGTAGGGACGGTGCCTGTTTCATCCATTGTTGCCACCAGGCGAAGGGATCGGTTTGCGACGTGGTCATGGCTCCTCCTTGGTTTTTGTAGACAGGGTGTCGTTTCCCATTGTAGCAAATGCGTTCGTCGTCTCCGAGGAGAGCGCTTCGCGGATGGCTGCGCGACCGTGGGAGAGGTGGTCACGCATCAGCGCGTCGCTTCCCTCAGCGTCGCCTTGCAGCAACGCACTGAGGAGCTCCCGGTGTTCGGCAAGGCTCTGCGCCAGCCGCCCACGGCTAAAGAGCGATTGATGGCGCGAGAGTTTGATCTTCTGCCGCAGGTCGTCGATGGTGGCGAGCAACCACGGGTTGTCGGAAAGGCGTTGAACCTCGCGGTGAAACGCCTGGTTGGCGTCGAAGAAGGCGTCGATGTCGCCCGCACGGTAGGCGGCTTCGAGCCGTTCGTGGAGCTCCGTGAGGGTCACGCGCTCGGCTTCACCAATGCGCTCTGCCGCAAGCCGCGCCGCGTACCCTTCAAGGAGCACGAGGATCGCAAAGATGTCGTCGAGGTCTTTGTCAGAGATCTGGGTGACAAACGAACCGCGGCGAGGGGAGAGGGTGACGAGCCCTTCGGCGGCGAGCGCTTTGAGCGCTTCGCGAACCGGGGTGCGCGAAATGCCCAGCTGCTCGGCAACCTCCTGTTCGTCGATCCATTGACCAGGGGCGAGTTCATGGCGAAAGATCCGCTCGCGCAGCCGGTCGGCGACCTCTTGATAGAGCGCTTTACGGGTAATCGGTTGGGGGGCATTCATTGCACGCATCCTACCCTATTGGCAAGTGTAATTATGAATTATAATTCGCAGCACGAGGCCAACTCCAGGGAGTCACCACAATGGCAGAGGAGAATAAACGGGCGCTCAAGCTCGATTTTACCCGTGCGCCGAGTTACCCGAAGGTGGGATTTGACGATTGGGCCCAAGCGGCGGCCAAACAGGCGCCAGAGGGAGATCTTGAGCGCCTGGTGTGGCGCACGCCCGAAGGGATCGCGGTGCGGCCGCTCTACACTCGGGCGGACCTCGACCAGTTGCCGCACGCCGATACCCTTCCCGGGTTTGAACCCTTCATCCGCGGCCCGCAGCCGACGATGTATGCGGTGAAGCCCTGGACGATCCGCCAGTACGCCGGCTTTTCCACCGCTGAGGAGTCGAACGCCTTCTACAAAAAAGCGCTTGCCGCAGGCGGGCAGGGGATTTCGGTGGCGTTTGACCTTCCCACCCACCGCGGCTACGACTCGGATAACCCGCGCGTCGTTGGGGACGTGGGCAAAGCGGGGGTGGCGATCGATTCGGTCGAGGATATGAAGATCCTCTTTGACGGGATCGCGCTCGATAAGGTCTCGGTGTCGATGACGATGAACGGGGCGGTGTTGCCGATTCTTGCCGGCTACATCGTCGCCGCTGAAGAGCAGGGGGTGCGGCAGGAGCAGCTCTCGGGGACGATCCAGAACGACATCCTCAAAGAGTTCATGGTGCGCAACACCTACATCTATCCCCCCGAGCCGTCGATGCGGATCATCGCCGACATCATCGCCTACACCGCCGAGAAGATGCCGAAGTTCAATTCGATTTCGATCTCCGGCTACCACATTCAAGAGGCGGGGGCCGATCAGGCCACCGAGCTCGCCTTTACGCTCGCCGACGGGATGGAGTATGTGCGTGCCGCCGTCTCCCGCGGGCTCGACATCGACAAGTTCGCCGGCCGCCTCTCCTTCTTCTTCGCGATTGGGATGAACTTCTACCTCGAGATCGCGAAGCTCAGAGCGGCGCGCTACCTCTGGTGGCGGATCATGAAGGATTTCGGGGCGAAAAATCCGCGGTCGATGATGTTGCGCACCCATTGCCAGACCTCGGGCTGGTCGCTCACCGCGCAGGACCCCTACAACAACATCATCCGCACCACGATCGAGGCGATGGCGGCGGTCTTTGGCGGCACCCAGTCGCTCCATACCAACGCGCTCGATGAGGCGATCGCGTTGCCGACCGAGTTTTCGGCGCGGATCGCCCGCAACACCCAGATCATCTTGCAGGAGGAGACCCACATCACCCACGTGATCGACCCGTGGGGGGGCTCCTACTTCATGGAGTCGCTCACCCAGGAGATGATCGACCGGGCGTGGGGGATCATCGAAGAGATCGAGGCGATGGGCGGAATGACCGAAGCGGTGAGCTCCGGCTGGGCGAAGATGAAGGTCGAAGAGTGCGCTGCGGCGAAGCAGGCGCGGATCGACGCCGGGCTCGACACGATCGTCGGGGTGAACAAGTATCGTTTGGCGTGCGAAGACCATCCCGTCGAGGTGCTCGAGATCGACAACCGCGCGGTGCGGGAGAAGCAGATCGAACGGCTGCGGCAGCTGAGGGCGACGCGCGACAACGCCCGGGTGGCGGCAGCGCTCGCGGCGCTCACCGAGTGCGCGCGTACCGGCAACGGCAACCTCTTGGCCCTGGCGATTGAGGCGGTGCGGGCGCGGGCGACTGTGGGCGAGATTTCGGATGCGCTCGAGAAGGTCTGGGGGCGGTATCATGCCAACCCGCAAGCCGTTTCGGGGGTCTACAGCCAAGTGGTCCAAGAGTTGCCGCAGTGGCAGAAGCTGCAACAAGAGATCGCCGCGTTCGTCGCCGAAGAGGGGCGGCGGCCGCGGGTGATGATCGCGAAACTCGGCCAGGATGGCCACGACCGCGGCGCGAAGGTGGTCGCTTCGGCCTTTGCCGATTTGGGCTTTGATATCGACATCGGGCCGATGTTCCAGACCCCCGAGGAGGCGGCGCGCCACGCGGTGGAAAATGACGTCCACGCCATCGGGGTGAGCACGCTCGCGGCGGGCCACAAGACCTTGGTTCCCGCGCTCATCGACGCGTTGAAGGCGCTTCATGCCGACGACATCATCGTCTTTGTCGGCGGCGTGATTCCTGAGCAGGACTACGACTTTCTCTATCAGGCGGGGGCGAAAGCGATCTTCGGCCCCGGAACCCCGATCCCCGAGGCGGCGGAGCGGGTGCTTGCCGAGATTCGCGCGGCACGGGGCGGGAAAGGCGAGGAGGGTGCGTGACCGCGGCGGGCGATATCGCCGCGCACCACGCGGCCGACGCGAGCCTTCTGCTCCTCACCGATGAGGACCGGCAGCGCTACCACGGGGTGTTGCGCGGGGAGCTGCGAGCGCTTGCGAAGACGATCACCCTGATCGAATCGCAGCGGGCAGACCACCGCGCCCGCGCCGAGCGGCTCATTCAGGCGTTGCTTCCCCACTCGGGGAAGGCGGTACGGCTCGGCATTTCGGGGGTGCCGGGGGTGGGGAAGTCGACCTTCATCGAAGCGCTTGGGCTTTATCTCATCGACAAGGGGCACCGCGTCGCGGTGTTGGCGGTCGACCCAAGCTCCAGCCTCTCAGGCGGGTCGATTCTCGGCGACAAGACGCGGATGGAGCGGTTGAGCCAGGATC
This sequence comes from Hydrogenophilus islandicus, assembly GCF_054657095.1. Taxonomy (NCBI): domain Bacteria; kingdom Pseudomonadati; phylum Pseudomonadota; class Hydrogenophilia; order Hydrogenophilales; family Hydrogenophilaceae; genus Hydrogenophilus; species Hydrogenophilus islandicus. The sequence continues at coordinate 26,296 of NZ_BAAHXE010000023.1, forward strand.
CCCGCGCCTTCATCCGCCCTTCGCCCGCCGGGCAGTCGCTCGGGGGGGTTGCGGAACGGACGCGCGAGGCGATCATCGTCGTCGAAGCGGCGGGTTATGACGTCGTGATCGTCGAAACGGTGGGGGTCGGGCAATCCGAGACGGCGGTGGCGTCGATGACCGACCTCTTTGCCCTGTTGCAGCTCCCCAATGCCGGGGACGAGCTCCAGGGGATCAAAAAGGGGATCATGGAGCTTGCCGACCTCATCGCCGTGAACAAAGCCGACAGTGACCCAAAAGCGGCAGCGCGCGCGAAGCGCCAGCTCGAGGTGGCGCTCCACCTCATGCGCCCGACCTACCCCGATTGGCAGGTGCCGGTGTTGCTCCTCTCGGCGATCCGCGGGGAAGGTGTGGCGGAGTTCTGGTCGGCGGTGATGGCCCTGTGGCAGCGGCTCGCTGCCGATGGGCGGCTCACTGAGAAGCGTCGGCGGCAGGCGCAGGTCTGGTTGTGGGAGGCGATCGACGCCGAATTGAAGCGTTGGTTTCGCGCCCACCCCCAGGTGCGCGCCCAATTGCCCGAGGTGGAGCAGGCGGTCCATTCGGGGGCGCTGGCGGCGATCTGGGCGGCGCGGCAGCTTTTGGCAGCAGCAGGTGTGACCGACGTTAGTGATGGTGTGAATCAGGAGTAAAAACAATGCAGGCCATTCTGGAACAGTTGGCGGCGAAACGCCAGCAGGCGCTCCTCGGGGGCGGCAAGCAGCGGATCGCCGCGCAGCACAAAAAGGGGAAGCTCACCGCGCGCGAACGGATTGCGCTCCTGTTGGACCCCGGTAGTTTCGAAGAGTGGGATCTCTACAAAGAGCACCGGTGCACCGATTTCGGGATGGAGAGTGAGCACATTCCCGGCGATGGGGTAGTCACCGGCTACGGGACGATCCACGGCCGCCTCGTCTTCGTCTTCAGCCAGGACTTCACCGTCTTTGGCGGGTCGCTTTCTGAGGCCCACGCCGAGAAGATCTGCAAAATCATGGATCAGGCGATGAAGGTGGGGGCGCCGGTGATCGGCCTCAACGATTCGGGCGGCGCCCGCATTCAGGAGGGGGTCGCCTCCTTGGGCGGCTACGCGGAGGTCTTCCAGCGCAACGTCTTGGCCTCTGGGGTCATCCCGCAGATTTCGCTGATCATGGGGCCGTGCGCAGGGGGTGCCGTCTATAGCCCGGCGATGACCGACTTCATCTTCATGGTCAAAGAGACCTCCTACATGTTCGTCACCGGCCCTGACGTCGTCAAAACGGTGACCCACGAAGAGGTGACCGCCGAGGAGCTCGGCGGGGCGATCACCCACACGACCAAATCGGGGGTGGCCGACCTCGCGTTTGAGAACGACATCGAGGCGCTGTTGGCGCTGCGCCGCTTTTTCGATTTTCTCCCGCTCAATAGCCGCGAAAAACCGCCGGTGCGCGCGACGAGCGATGACCCCGAGCGGCTCGACTATTCGCTCGACACCTTGGTGCCGCAGAACCCCAACCAGCCTTACGACATGAAAGAGCTGATCGTCAAGGTGGTGGACGAGGGGGACTTTTTCGAGCTCCAGCCCGACTACGCGAAGAACATCGTGATCGGCTTCGGCCGCATCAACGGGCAGACGGTGGGGGTGGTCGCGAACCAGCCGATGGTGCTCGCCGGGTGCCTCGACATCAAAAGCTCGATCAAAGCGGCCCGCTTTGTCCGCTTCTGCGACGCGTACAACATTCCGATCGTCACCTTCGTTGATGTCCCGGGGTTTCTGCCCGGAACGGCGCAGGAGTATGGCGGGATCATCAAACATGGCGCGAAACTCCTCTTTGCCTACGCCGAGGCGACCGTGCCCAAAGTGACGGTGATCACCCGCAAGGCTTACGGCGGCGCCTACGACGTGATGGCGTCGAAACATCTCCGGGGTGACGTGAACCTCGCCTGGCCCACGGCCGAGATCGCGGTGATGGGGCCGAAAGGGGCGGTCGAGATCATCTTCCGTAACGAGAAGGGGGACCCGGAGCGGATCGCCGCGCGTGAAGCGGAGTACAAGGCGAAGTTCGCCAACCCCTTTGTGGCGGCGCACCGCGGCTTCATCGACGATGTGATCATGCCCCACGCGACCCGCAGCCGGATCAGCCGGGCGCTGGCGATGCTCGAGACCAAGGTGCTCGAGAATCCGTGGCGCAAACACAACACGATGCCGCTCTAACCGAATCGGGGGAAAGGTATGTTTCGCAAAATCCTCATCGCGAACCGCGGCGAAATCGCCTGCCGCGTGATCAAAACGGCCCGGAGAATGGGCATCCGCACCGTTGCGGTCTATTCAGAGGCCGACGCCCGCGCGCTCCACGTCGAGATGGCGGACGAAGCGGTCTGTCTGGGTCCGGCCCCGGCGCGCGACTCCTATCTGCGCGCCGACAAGATTCTCGAGGCGTGCCGTGCAACGGGTGCCGAAGCGGTCCACCCCGGGTACGGGTTCCTCTCCGAAAACGAAGCCTTCGCCGAGCTTCTCGAGCGGAACGGCATCGTCTTCATCGGCCCGAAAGCGGCTGCGATTGCGGCGATGGGCGACAAGATTGCGTCGAAGAAACTGGCGCAACAGGCGGGCGTGAACACCATCCCCGGCTACACCGATCCGGTCGAGTCGGCGGAAGAGGCGGTGCGGATCGCGCGCGAGATCGGCTACCCGGTGATGATCAAAGCCTCCGCAGGCGGTGGCGGCAAGGGGTTGCGGGTGGCACGCAACGACGCCGAATGCCGCGAAGGGTTCGAATCGTGCCGCAATGAGGCGCGTAACGCTTTCGGCGACGATCGCGTCTTTATCGAGAAGTTTGTCGAAGAGCCGCGCCACATCGAGATCCAGGTGCTTGGCGACGCCCATGGCAACGTCGTCTACCTCTTTGAGCGCGAGTGTTCGATTCAGCGGCGCCACCAGAAGGTGATCGAAGAGGCCCCAAGCCCTTTTGTCACCCCCGAGATGCGCCGCGCGATGGGCGAACAGGCGGTGCGGCTCGCCCGCGCGGTGGGGTATCAGTCGGCGGGTACCGTCGAGTTCGTTGTCGGCAAAGACCGGTCGTTCTACTTCCTTGAGATGAATACCCGGCTGCAGGTGGAACATCCGGTGACCGAGATGATTACCGGGTTGGATCTGGTGGAGCAGATGATTCGCGTCGCCGCTGGCGAACCGCTCGCGTTCCGCCAGGAGGATCTTGCGATTCGCGGTTGGGCGATCGAGTGCCGGATCAACGCCGAAGACCCGTTCCGCGGTTTTCTCCCTTCGACCGGGCGGCTGGTCAAATTCCAGCCGCCTGAGGAGGTTCCGGGGGCGGTGCGGGTCGATACCGGGGTGTATGAGGGTGGAGAGATCTCGATGCACTACGACTCGATGATCGCCAAACTCATCACCCACGGCGCCACCCGCGACGAGGCAATCGCGCGGATGCAGGAGGCGCTCGACGGCTTCGTCATCCGCGGGATTGCCTCCAACATCCCCTTCCAAGCGGCACTGATGCAGCACCCCCGTTTCCGCGAGGGGCGGCTCACCACTGCGTTCATCACTGAGGAGTATCCGCAAGGGTTTTCGGCCGATGCGGTGCCCGCGGAAGATCCGTTGTTACTCAAACTCATCTGCGCGGCGCTCTTCTACCGCGAAGAGGTGCGTGCCGGCGAGATGCGCCCTGGGCGGCCTGCGGGTGTCTGGTACGAGGTGGCCGAAAACCGCAACGGCGCAAGCCGTGGGGTACTCCGCCCCTACTCGGCACCCCGGCAGGTCGTCGTCTTTGACGACCAAGACGAGGCACGCCGCGCGGCGTATGCCAAAGGGGGGGACGGTCACGCGGGCGAATACGGTACCCCCGCCGAGGTCGAAGCGCTGACACCGCAACGGTACGCCGTGCGCTCAGGCGAGCGGAGCGTCGAGATCGACTTCGACCCCCATTGGCGCTTTGGCGAAATTCGCCTCACCCTCACGGTGGCCGACCAGAAGATCGTGCTCCAGGTCGAACGCGACGGCGTCTGGTATCGCCTCCACCATCGCGGGACGCAACTGCGTGCGCTCGTCCTTCCCGCCCACGCCGCAGCGCTCTACGCCTTGATGCCGGTGAAAGAGGCGCCCGACATGAGCCGCTACCTCCTCTCGCCGATGCCGGGACTCTTGCGTGAAGTCTCCGTCACGGTCGGGCAAGCGGTGAAGGCGGGCGAACGGCTCGTGGTGATCGAGGCGATGAAGATGGAGAATATCCTGCGGGCTGAGCGCGACGGCGTGGTCAAAGCGATCCACGCCGCCCCTGGGGCGAGCCTCGCCGTCGACGAGGTGATTCTCGAATTTGAGTGAAACGAGCGAGTGAGGCGCGGCGCCGTTACCGTCCGCGCGACGGGCGGTTCGCGTCGCGCGCCGCGTTGCGAGTGAGCGCCCGTAGCTCACTTCGCAACGCCTTTTCCCGCGTCTCCAGGAGCCGCAACTCCGCGCGGTAGCTGCGCTCCCGTTCACGAATGAGCGCGAGCTGCTGCTTTTCCGCCGCAGCGCGCGCCCGGGCGTTTTCCGGGAGTGGCTGCGCGCGGATCGCCGCTAGCTCATCCGCGTGGCGTGCCGCGCGTGTTTGCCGCTCTTTTTCGAGTGCGGCGATCTCTTCTTGGAGGGCGTCGCGGCGTGCCGCTTCGGCTGTGCCCGATGGGTCACCCCCTTTTTTTCCGGGTTCAACCGGGGCTGGGGTTTGACCGCTACCGCTTGGCCGTTCCGGCACGGCGCCTCTTGCCAGACCACGCCTTGCGGGGTGGTGCAGCGGTAGAGCGGTGCCGCGTGGGCAGAAGCGGCAAAAGCGCCAGCGACGAGCAGAGCTGCAAGAGCTGAACGAAGTGCTTGACGGAACACAGTACTCCCCTTTTTGACGGTAAACGGCGAGATTCTAACAAAGGAGAGGGGCGACGAGGGTTAGTGCTTGCGGCGGCGCTCGTGCAGATCGGGGTACGCCGGAAGATGCCAGCCGCGAAGAATCCCCATCGACCGCAGCACAAACGCGACGAGCGCACCGAGTACGAGCGCCCAATCGTGGGGGAGGAGCGGCTCGGCCACGACAAACGCTGCTGCCCCAGCCGCCGCGGCGGTGGCGTACACTTCGCGGTGGAGGATCATCGGGATTTCGTTACAGATGATGTCGCGGATGAGTCCGCCGAAGCTCGCGGTCATCATCCCCATGATCACCGCGATGAAGCCGTTGGCACCGGCGTCGAGCGCCGCCTGCGCGCCGATGAGGCAAAAGACCGAAAGACCGATCGCGTCGAACCAGTCGAGCGCTTTGCTGGTCATGAGGCGGCGGCTCCACTGGGGCGCGACCCACCCGAGGAGATAGACGACGAGCGCTGTGGCCGTTGTGACCGCGACATAGTGCCACGCGGTGAGCCAGAAGAGGGGACGGTCAAGGAGCAGATCGCGTAACGTCCCGCCGCCGATTCCGGTGACCGTCGCCGCCAGGATCAGCCCGACCGGGTCGAGCCGTTTTTGTGCGGCAACAATCGCGCCCGAGGTGGCAAAAACCACCACGCCGAAATGGTCCAGCCAGAGGATCAGGGTCGGGATTTCCATATCAGATTGTGCGGCTTATTCCCGGACAAATCGCGCGGGACGCCGTTCGCGGAGCGCGCGTCGCCCTTCAGCGAAGTCGCTGCTCTCGTGGGTGAGCTGCTCACGCGCCCGCCACGCTGCGGGTGCGTCGAGCCCCATGGCTATCTCCCGTAAGGTCTGCTTCATTCCCTCTGCGGCAAGAGGGGCAAGCGCTGCGAGCTCAGCGCACCAGCGTGCCACTGCGGCGTTGAGCCCATCGGGGGGTACCACCTCATCGAGAAAACCGAGGCGTTGGAGTTCGTCGCTCGAAAGCGGCCGGGCGGCCAAGAGGAGCCGCCGTGCGGCGGGAAGGCCAAAGGTTGCAACGAGTCGCCGAATGCCGCTGGGGTAGTAGTGAAGCCCCAAAACGGCTGCCGGAATACGCAATTCGATGCCAGGGATTCCGACCCGAAAGTCGCACGCCGCTGCAAGATCGACGGCACCGCCATAGAGACTGCCACTCAGTGCCGCCACGGTAAGCGGGCGCGCGCCAGCAAGCGCGTCGGCTGTGCGGGCGAACTCATCCACCGCGTCACCCGCACGGTCGCCAAAGCCGTCGAGGTGAAAGCCGGCACTGAAGACGGGCGCCTCAGGCAACGTCTGGGCAGTGAGGACGAGGACGCGCACCGCGGTGTCCCGGTTTGCCGCGTCGATATGGGCGCGCAGCGCACGCAAATCGTCGCTATCGAGACGATTACGGAGGTGGGGGCGGTTGAGGGTGATGGTGGCGACCCCTTCGTGCACCCTGTAGCTTGGGGGGGCGCCACTTTTTTCGTTCCTACTCTTCTCCATCCCTCTCACGTTCAGGGTGCACAGAGTGATCGCTGATTGGGCCTCGCAGAAGTGCAATTACTTGATGATGCCCTTGGCTTTCATGTTGTCGCAAGCGTTCGTTTTCGGGGTGCGGAGCGTCACCCCCTTTTCCTTGGCGCGGGCTTCCATGGCCTTACGGTGTTCCGCCTGAATGGCCTTACACTCGTCGTAGGTCTTGGCTGACAACATCTTGTTCCGATACTCGATCCGCTCTTCAGGGGTCATCAGCGTCCAGCCCGGCGTATTGGACTGGCTGAAGCGGTAGCGATGGCCTTGCGCCGATGCGGAAGTAGAAAACATGACCGCGGCCAATGTTGCGGCGATGATGAGCGTGCGTTGTTTCATGATGAACTCCTTGAGGAAAGGAAAAGGGAAAAGAGCCTGACTGGTTGGCGGTCACGTTCGATCAGTATACACCAGTGGCATCAACCCGGCGTGCCAGAACCGTAA